>JAYENM010000310.1:0-1686 GCA_034722095.1 Caldifarciminota bacterium
AGCTATCACATCCAGGTTATCCCCAACCACATCAGAAAGAATCAACGTTATAAGCTCTGAGGGAAATGCTGCATGGGATAGCCTTCCCCCTTTTATTCGGGAGATGTGCTTTCGCACAGCATTTATTTCCTGAATGGTGGCTCCACACTTGAGAAGTAGCTCGGTGGTTCTCTTCTTATCCTCTAAGGTAATGCCCTCGCAGGGAATTGGCAGTAGAGATGAACCTCCTCCGGAGATCAGGCAGATAACCAGGTCCTTATCAGTTGTCTGAGAAAGTAAATTGAGAATGGACAAACAACCCTGCATCCCTTTATCATCAGGAATTGGATGCCCCACTTCATTTATCTTAATAATTTTTAACTTCTCGGAATGGCCATACTTAACATTTATAATTCCCTCTTCTATCCTATCCCCTAAGACTTCCTCAACTCCCTTAGCCATTGGAGCAGCTGCCTTCCCACCGCCAACTACAAGAATTCGCTTGAAATTATCAAGATTATAAAGCTTACTTTCTATATATAGCTTTGAATTCTCTCTATGGAGATACCGTTTAACTGCCTGATAAGGGTCAACTTCCTCAACAGCTGCCTTGAATATCTCCAATGCCTTATGTTTTAGATCATTATTTATCATCGCTCTTTAATACCGCCTTTTGGATTACTTGAAAACAGTCTCTAACTCCAAAATCTTTATACAAACCTTCCGTCAAAAAACCCCCTGGATAATTGGTCTTTCCCTAAATTGCCATAAGTTCGCTAACAACAAGCATAAACTCAATATTTCGTCTTTTTCTTCCAAGCACCACCCATGCTTGCTTTTTTCTTGATTATCGTAAGGATAGATTACCCCATCATACCTCCACCGCCTCGTTCTCGGTAAGCATAAGAATTTGTCCAACTTGTTTTTCCTTTAATGGAGATGGATTTCGGAGGATTCAAAGCGTGGAATTCCTCGGTTTTTGGTTTACACACATTTTCAAATATACAGACTCCATCAAAACTCTTCAGCAGGTTATCATCTCTTAAGAGAAGTTTAGCCTGCTCTCGGGGTAGTTCCGAAGGATTCAACTGGCAGGGTAAAAACTTTTTCTTTGCTTGTGCTGATGTACGAGTTCCTTCTCTTCTGCAAAGAGGACAATTTCTCAAGCGTGCTCCGAAGTGGTAAAATATATGTCCCCTCTCACAGACATATTGGACAACTATATCATCGCAATATTCACGTCCAATCCGATAAAGCAAGAAATCCATCAGGCAGGGTGATGAAGGTGTCGTAAAAGGGTCAAACTTTTTCCATTCTACCCATACTGTTCTCCACGCTCTCGCACTCATTTCGTCGATGTAACTGTATTGGTAACAGAACACATCTAGGAAACTGGACAATAAAGGAATGTCAGTCTGCAAAATCCGTGTTCGTAGTGCTAACTTCATCGTATTGATGTCGCTGGCAACATCTATTTTGTCGAAGTTTCCAAGAGCTGGCCATACTTTCAATTCCACCATGTCTCGCATGAACATATTGGCTTTCTTGAGACCATAACCCATATTCGGAGCGTTTACCAGCGCTTCTCTTATCTGAACGGCATCATTGTTGAAATATTCCGCAATATCATAAGCAGAGATGCTCTTCTCCAATAAAAATTGTGTGGCATTACGGACGAAATCAAGACGTTTGTCCGTTTGTGATAAT
>JAYENM010000311.1:0-1672 GCA_034722095.1 Caldifarciminota bacterium
CAGTAGTTCATAATAGTGTTAAGGTTCCCCATCTTAATGTGTCAACAGACAATATCTTTCTCCTTCGTAAAAAATACAACCTCGCAGATCACGAGGTCATTTTAACAAATATTGGATATTTTAATGAACAGAAAGCGCAAGATGATCTTCTCAAGGCTTTTAAAAAGGTTGTCAATCAAAGAGTGGATATTAGACTTTTTATTGTCGGTTGGGGCCGATTAGAAAATAAACTAAAAAATCTTGCTAAGCGCCTTGGAATTGAACAGAAGGTTATATTCACTGGAAAGCTAACCCGAGATCAAGTTTTCGAAGTTTTATCGGTTAGCGATTTATTCGTTTTGTCTTCTCATTGGGAAGGTTTGGCAATAGTAATTGCTGAAGCGATGGCTTTAAGTAAACCTGTTATTTCAACAGGCACAGAGGGTAGCGACGAGATTATTGAGAATGGAAAGACCGGGGTTCTTGTCCCTATTAAGAGGCCGGAAATCTTGGCTCAAGCTATTTTAGATTTGTTGGAAAAGCCCGACTTGATGGCTCAAATGGGTAAGCGGGGATTAGAAAGGGTAACCAAATATTTCAATTGTGACCAATACATAAAAGGTTATGAAGCGTTTTACAGAAATGTCCTTTCAAGGTAAAGATTACTGGACGAAATGAGGTGTTAATAATTCGTATTCTTTTTGTCATTGACGGCATGGAGTATGGCGGCGGAGAGCGGGTCTTTGTGCAACTGGCTGCCGGGTTGAGAGACCGCTTTGAGGTTTCTGTTGCCTCCATGTCCGGTGGAACATTTGAGCAGCAGGTTAAACAATTAGGAATCAAATTTTACCCGGTAGATATGAGTAGGCAGTTTTCCCTGAAACCGATTCGACAACTAAGAGAGATAATTCTTACGCAGGAGACTGATTTGCTCCATTCCCAGGGAGCGCGGGCTGATTTCTTTTCCAGGATAGCAGGTAGAATAACAGGACGTTGCCATATTATTTGCACAATTGCTACGATGGTTGAGAGATTCAACGTAGGATCCTTTCGAAAGAGAATTTATCTTTTAATCGATAGCCTGACTGAGCGTTATGTGGAGAAGTTTATTGTAGTTTCAAATTCGCTGAAAAATGTCTTGATTCAGAGACGAAAATTGCCCTCCTCAAAAATTGTCAGAGTTTATAACGGCATCGAACTGGATAAGTATCGACAAGAGGTAGAACAAGACAGCTTGCGAAATGAATGGGGAATTTCTAAAGAGGTACCGTTGGTGGGCGCTATAGGTAGAATGGTTTGGGAAAAAGGGTTCAAATATTTGATTGAAGCCGTACCAGAGATTGTACGGGTTATCCCGGAGACTATGTTTTTGCTCATAGGTGAGGGGCCACTCAAAAGAGAACTGGAGTATTTAGCTGAAAGGCTAAAAATAAAAGAAAGAGTCATCTTTACGGGCTTTCGAAGCGATATAAAGGAAATCCTTTCTGCTGTTGATTTACTGGTGGTTCCTTCACTTCTTGAGGGGTTTCCTATGGTAACTCTGGAGGCTATGGCGATGGCTAAGCTGATTGTTGCTACTCGAATTGATGGGATAACTGAGCAGATAAAGGACGGAGTTGATGGGATTTTAGTGCCGCCAAAAGATCCGTTCGCCCTGGCAAAGACTGTCATAAGAATTTTAAATGACAAAGAG
>JAYENM010000312.1:0-1671 GCA_034722095.1 Caldifarciminota bacterium
TTTGTAATGGACTGTTCATTTATATCCACCACAAAACTGTTACCGGCTGTATTTCCGCTGATCAGGGAGGATTTCGGCATTGTACTTATAAAGCCCCAGTTCGAGGGAAAGCGCAGCGATATTAAAAAAGGGGGGGAGGTCCGCAATAACGAGGTTTTAACCCGGATATTGAATGACTACCGGGAAAATCTGAACAATTCCGGTTATTACATAGAAGCCGTTACCGAGGTACCCCATCTCAAGGGAATGAAAAACAGGGAGTTTATTTCAGTGATCAAATTATCTAATTAACAATTCCTACGACTCTTCGGTCACGCGCGTGACCGCTGTATATACTCAATGCAAACTCTGCGTCTCCTCCCCCAATAGAGTAAAACCAGGACTCTGTTAAATAAAGTCCTGCGCCTCCTCGTCAAACCGTACGTGCGGTTTTCCCGCATACGGCTTACCGATAGTCTTCATCGTAAACTTTCACAGGTTATCAACGTAATGAGTATTTTGCCGGGTCAATAAGTCCATAATTACTTATTAGTTCAGACAAAGCCCCTTGATTATAGAGCTTACACCTGCGTTGACTTTTCCTTTTGTAATATCCCTGTAGTTTCCTGAAGAGATAATACCTTAAATTCCTTTTCGCTTTATATGGATAAGTTACCCCTTCTATTGTATAGTAATTTATCCATCCTCTAAGTATCGCATTTAATCTTTTAACCAATTTATGTGGGTTTTTATGTCCGTTTTTCTTCAAATATTCTCTGACATTTGACCTTACCTTTTTCTGGGACTTTTTACTTGGTTCTATGTTCCAGTATTTCTTCGGCTTTCCATATAAATCTCTGGAAAATCGAAAGGTATGGCCTAAAAAATCAAAGGCTTCTTCACGTGAACATAATAATTTTGTCTTACCCTCATTTAACTTTATCTTCATTCTGTTTAACATCCGGTTCATATACTGAAGGCATTTTTCCGGCATTTTCTCTGCCATCAACACGAAATCATCGGCAAATCTGATAAGTTTCACACCGTTACTTTTAAAAACGCCTCCAACTCTATTGGTTGCCCTGTCTAATAAATTCAGATAAATATTGGCTAATAAAGGCGATATTACACCTCCCTGCGGTATTCCGACTTTATTCTTCTTACCGCCTCTTGGCCTTCCGTCCTTGATTATTGGACTTTTCAACCATAATTTAATAAGGTGTAATATGTTTTTGTCGCTAATTCTAAGACCTATCAGATACATCAATTCTTTATGAGGTATCGTTTCAAAACAGGCCTGTAAATCAGCATCAAATACTTCACACTTTCCTTCTTTTAAATTTTTCTTGATTTCCCTTACTGCTTCATCTGCCGAACGTTTCGGACGGAAACCATAAGAGTTATCTTCAAAATCTGCTTCAAAAATAGGTTCGATTACAAGCTTTGTCGCTCTCTGAATTACCCTGTCTTTTATAGTAGGTATACCCAGAGGTCGGGTTTTGCCATTTGCTTTTGGTATTTCAACTCTGAGAACGGGTTGAGGTTTATATGTCTTCTGTTCTAATTCTTCAATTATCTCAGAAATAAACTTATCAACTCCATATTTCTCAATATCATCGAAACTTACTCCATCAACGCCTGGACTCCCTTTCTTTGCTTTACTCAGCCTGTAGGCTTCCCTCAAAAAGTGTG
>JAYENM010000313.1:0-1666 GCA_034722095.1 Caldifarciminota bacterium
TGGAAAATACCCTCATTCTACGAAGATGGGGACAGACATTGACAATAGCAGCAAAATGTGAGGAACTTCGAATATTGTTCAAAGACTGTCCCCTTTTTGGGAGGGAGAAAAGAAGAGAAGTGAGGGGAAAGTACTTGCACGGTTGAAACCGTGCCTACAATAAAAAAACAACAACTACCCTCATTCTATCTTTCTTACGTCTAGGGAGAAAAGAAGGGAGAAGTGGAGGAAAAAAAGTAATGGTGACGCATACTGTACAACCTGCCGTCCCCAGGTCATTTCTTTTAACTCTTATTGCTCAAAGACTGTCCCCTTTTTGGGAGGGAGAAAAGAACAGTGAGAGCAATAGTGGCGGATGATGGGGTTGATTTCAAGTAATATCCCTTGACATTTAATGAATAGGTTGATATGATTGAGTAAATTGAAAAGGAGTAAAAATGAATAAAGTTTATACAGATATGTGGAAGGATTCCATGGCTGTTCGGACAAAACGGTTAAAGAGTTCTGTAATACGGGAACTGCTCAAAATCACCCAGTATCCCGAAGTTATCTCTTTTGCAGGGGGTTTACCAGCACCTGAGTTATTTCCAATCAGGGAGATACAGGAAGCCTGTGATTGTCTACTCCCAAGAAAAGGAGAAATTATGCTACAATATGGTGCAACAGAGGGTGTCACAGAATTAAAAGAATTCCTCTCGAGAAAGATGAAGAAATATGGAGTCCCATCTGAACCCGAGAATGTATTACTCACGAGTGGTTCTCAGCAGGCTCTTGACCTTATCGGGAAGGTATTCTTAAATAAAGGTGATAAGATACTCGTTACAGGGCCTACATATCTCGGTGCTATACAGGCATGGCGATTATATGGTCCAGAATTTGTAACATGTGGTATGGATGATGATGGTGTCATTATTGAAGAAATGGAAGATATTCTCAAACAGGATAATATCAAATTCATGTATATGTTACCAAACTTCCATAATCCTGCTGGAGTTACAATACCTCTGGATAGAAGAAAAAGAATTATTGAATTAGCAGAGAAATACAACACCTTTATCATTGAAGATGACCCATATGGCGAACTCCGTTATGAAGGTAAAGATATAACTCCACTGATAGTAATGAAAAAAGAAAGAGTAATATATCTCGCTACCTTTTCAAAGACATTAACACCTGGATTAAGGCTCGGCTGGATAGTGGCTCCAGAATCTACACTTTCAAAAATAATTCAGGCAAAACAGGGTGCAGACCTTCATACGGGAACATTTGTTCAGTATGTAGTTAATGATCTCTGTCAGAGAGGAATATTAAAATCTCATGTTGAAAAATTAAAGAAAGTATATAAGGAAAGAAGAGATATAATGCTTGAATCTATGGAGAAACATTTCCCTGAAGGAGTAAAATGGACTCACCCCAGGGGAGGACTATTCCTTTGGGTTAAACTCCCTGAAGATAAAGATACCGAAATACTGTTTGAGAAAGCAAAAGAAAATAATGTAGCATTTGTTCCTGGATATGCTTTCTTCCCCAACGAGGGTGGCAGAAATACAATGAGATTAAACTTTTCCAATACTACACCTGACAAGACCAAAGAAGGGATTAAGAGATTAGGAGAAATACTGAAACAGTAATTACAGGAGGATAGATGAATGAATTATCTGCTATA
>JAYENM010000314.1:0-1652 GCA_034722095.1 Caldifarciminota bacterium
GATTCTTAATATCTATTTTAAGTTTGTGGAGTGTCTTAAGTGCTTCCCTCTCCATCCTTTTCTTTCTTAAGAAACCACCAAAGACTCTCCCCTGGGTGACTTCTCTACCGAGAAATAGATTACCAGCAACATCCAGATTTGGACACAATGCGAAGTTTTGGTAAACCATCTCAATCCCAATTTCTCTTGATATATGAGGACTGGCGATATGTACTTCTTTACCTTCGAAGAAAACTTTTCCTTCGTCAGCCTGATAGGCTCCAGTTAAAATCTTCATAAGAGTTGACTTCCCCGCTGCATTATCTCCCACCAGACCCAAGATTTCATTATATCTAAGCTCGAGGGTTACCTTGTTGAGGGCCTGTAATCCTCCAAAAGACTTGCAGATACCCTTCATCTCGACTATATTCTTATTCTCTTTTTCCATACTCTCTCTCATTAGTTTATTTGATTTTTAAATCTCCTTGTGGGCAAGTCATGTTAAGGCCAAGGCCCACAAGGAGATTTAGATAAGCATTCCAGCACGAGTCCGAATTAGAACTCAGGAACGATCTCATCTACATTTTCTAGTGTTACTGGAATCTGGTTCATCGGTACAAATTCAGGGATGGTTTCACCTTGAAGGTACTTAACAGCCATTTCTACACCAACTCTTCCTTGTGTAACAGGAGAAATCCACGTATCTCCATACATTTTTCCCTCTCTTATGGCATCCAATCCAGCTGCTGTTCCATCAATACCAACAACTATAATCTGTCCCAGCTTTCCTGCTGCCTCGATTGCTTGAAGAGCAGATAAAGACATCCCATCAAAGTGAGTGAAAACAAAATCGATCTGTACCCCTGTCTGAAGATAATCCTCCATGATCCTCATTGCTTTTTCTGGATCCCAACCAAGTGCTGCCTGAATTCCGATGATTTTTATCTGTGGGTTCACCCCAATTTTCTCTAGAAAGCCTCTTGTTCGATTTATTTGACAGGGGGTTCCCGGCTGTCCTTCGATAATGAGCACATTTCCACCCTTCTTCCCTAAAGTCTCTAAGCACATCTCCCCACAGAGACCACCGGTGTATGCCTCATCCTGGCCTATATAACTTATAAGTCCAGGATATTTACTATGAGCATCTAGACCAACAGCGTTAACCAAAGCCATAATTGGTATACCCGCCTCTTTAGCTTTTTCTACCGCCGGTATAGCCCCTATTGCATCAGCAGGAATGATGATAATCAAATCAACCCCTCGAGATATAAAATTCTCAACTTGAGTTAGTTGTTTCTCTGCATCCCATTCTGCGAACATGTAAACCAATTCCACATCAAGTTCTTCGGCAGCTGCATCACATCCCCTCTGCATCGCTGCAAAATATTCTACCGCTCCCGGAATAGAAATCCCTATAGTCCACTTCTTCGCACAAACTAACTGGGAAAGCAACAACAAGGATATTAAACATCCCACCAATAGTAAAATTATACTTTTTCTTAAACGCATTTGTTCCTCCTTGTAATAAGTAGAGTTTAATATAAGGGTCTTATACTCTAAAGTAGGTATCACCTCCTCCACTTGATTTTTGGCCCTTTTTTGGCACCTTGAAAAAGAGGAGCAGTCTACCTAAGTTACACCGCTCTTCTCCACAAGTTGTCAAGTATCTGGGT
>JAYENM010000315.1:0-1647 GCA_034722095.1 Caldifarciminota bacterium
TGATTTTCAATGCCTGCATATCCAACAGTCATTGAGAAAACCTCATCGAGGTCCAAAGGTTGCACGCACAATATATCCGCATCCAAACCCAAGCTATATTCATAACCCTTTTCCCACAGCATTTCTGGTCCTAAAAGCGCCAAATAGCATGTACTGGGCCAGTGACTACCAGCAAAGAGCTCATTTTGATCAGAATGCAGAAAATGAATGTCAAATCTCTTCAAAACCCCTAACTTGTTCTTGCTTATAATACCTTGATTACCGATAACGAAAAAATCACATTCTGGGTGAAATCTTCTGACTGATTGAAGTGCTACTATGGAAGGAAAAATATAGTTGTCATCGGCAGTGCAGTAGACAGCACACTTCTTATTCATCTTTGAAGATCCACCACACTGAATCCGGACCTAAATGAAAGTCGTCTCCAAATATTTCGTCCACCGCTTTGCACACTTCTGGAAATTTCGGTTCATAATCGTGACCCGCTATGATACCTCCCTTTCTTACCTTGGGCCACCAGTTCCTAATATCCTCCTTGACATATTCATAAGCGTGATTAGCATCGATAAAAACTAGATCAAGAGAGCCATTTTCTATCTCTTTCGCAGCATCCACGGAAAAAGCCTGATGCCAAACAAGTTTATTTGCATAGTAGTAAAGTCGGTCTTCGCAGATGATTTTCGCAACAGAAAGATCGGTTCCTGCTTTTCTGTCTCCGCTTTCCTCATAACCCTCGTAGCTTTCCCAGGGATCAATAAGGTGGTAAGCTTTGATTGAGGGAATGTGCTCTAGCAATACGATACTCGTATGCCCTCTCCATACACCAATCTCGGCCACAGTCTCAACTCGAAGGTTAAACTTCTTTACTAATTTAACCAAATACAGACCTCGCACGGTTCCTTTAGGCCTGCAAAGCCTCGATCTAATTTTCCATTTGATGTATTCGAGGTTCACTAGGGCTCTTCCTCTTGAAAATGCGACCAAGATGATTTAACGAAATACCTACCATGAGCTGTGATCAATCGTCTCTCCGTTAACTTTCTATTCTGCGTAACTTCGAACATCAGGCAGTCATGTTTTTTAATAAACCTCTGATCGGGTGTTTTTAACACTAATGTAACATAATACTTGTCAGGATAGTAAGATATTTCGTTTATAACTACATCAATGGTTTCGTCCTCTACCGATGAGCCAAACGTAAAATTCGCGTCCTGACTATGAATATTGGAAATCAGTTCCCCTTCAGATGTTTTAATGTTTATCGCCAATACTTCCGGAACTACTTTGTCCCTTCTTTGTAAAGTTACCCTGAACTTCATTCCTTCCCCCATCTGGAAAAACATACTTGGCTCGTTTCTTTCATTCAAAATTGCTGCCGATTTAATGAAGATCGGATAGTTAAGGTTATCATCCTTGAAAGTTACGTTGTTTGATACATCTATGTTGTCATGCAAGTATGAATCTATTACATTACTTACATTTCCATACTGCTCTAGAAAACCATTTCGCAATAAGATTCCTTTCTGACAAAGCTGCCTGATCGCCCCCATATTATGACTCACAAATAACACTGTCCGCCCTTCCCTCGCCACCTCCCCCATCTTCCCCAGGCACTTCTTCTGGAAAGCCGCATCCCCCACCGCCAGC
>JAYENM010000316.1:0-1641 GCA_034722095.1 Caldifarciminota bacterium
CAAGGACAAACCAGAAGTGATTCCAATTGTCAGGTCCCGCAAACTCTGTAACATAGCAGTCGTCTTTCCAATAATAAGCATGGGGGATGATCCCGTCTGGATTAGCATGCCTGATGATATATTCCAGGTCCTTTTTCACGCGCGCAATATCAAAATTAACGGCTACTAAATCGGTAAGAAGTGCATCATGGGTAAAGAAAAAATTGTATTCTGCAGGACAGGGCATAGGGACAAACTCACCATCAAGATAATGGGTATTTGTGGCAAGAATTGCCTTCGCCCAGCAACCTGAATGATCGATGGAACTGTCCCCTGTTTCCATCAGTCCCTTCCTATAGACTTTGGTCAATACAGACTGTTCGTAAAGATTGATCTCCTTCTCATAATTGCCCAATAAATATCTCACTATGTCTCTTCCTTCATCCAACTGGCAGGAACCGATGATCTGTATAATGGTCATCTTTTGTTTAGGGGATAAGTTCTTCATATAAATAAACGCCGCTACAGGGCGCTTTGGACTTGCTCGATCAACGATCTCTCCGGGAAGATCTGTAGTTTTGTTTATCCACCAGTTCTCTTCTGTTCCAGGAAGCCCAATTGGTTCACCGTTAGTCGTAAAGCTTCTCGGTAGTTCCCCGGCGTTGGCGACAAAAATCTGGGCATTCCCGGTTTCGCTATCGTCAAAATTGGTATAAATGGTTGAACCTGTCCCATCAAACTCGGTCCACGCTTTCTCCTTTAGTGCGTAAGTATGACATGTCCTTAACGATGTCTCCAAATGGGTATAAACCTCAAAAAATTTCGATTCAGTGGAGTTGTTTGTTATTTCAATTTTGGCAACCATTGCAGGTTCACCTTTGCAAAACTCGTACGTAACCTCAATCGCTCTTTCGTCATCGCTTTTGTGAAATACCACAGAGTAGGGTGTGAGATGGTACTCGTCAAAAGGTTCAAGTCCAACCCATTCCTTAGGCTTATTTCCATCTTTCAGACCCAAAAACATAACACGAGATTGATCTCGATGCCAATAGTCAGTGCTTAAATCAATACTATTAGCGACAGGATAGAAGAGGCTGATCCGGTTGAGCAAGGGCGAGCTATAATGCATTTCTATTCCAATGAAAGGTCCGCCGATTTCGATCTGTGCGGATTTGCCATTGAAATTAACTTCTAACGCCTGGCGTAAAGGATTATCCATCTGTTGTGCAACACAGGATGGAAAATACATTGTGAAAAATAATAACGGAGTAAAAAGCATACATATATATTTTAGAGTATGGTTTATACTCTTTTCCAGAAATGCTAATTTCGGCCGCTATGGAAAAACCCAACACAAAATACTATCTAATATTCTATAGTTCAGTCTAAAGACCCTTTCTGATTTCTTCAAGAGTAGCCTTTGCTTCAGGCACATTATCAATAAACTTACTCAACTTTTCACAGGCATAGTCATCGCAATAGGCGCAATTCTTTATGCCCTTTTCCTGTCCGCACTTCCTTATTTCACAAACCATGCAGTAATTAAAGAGTCGTTTGCTTTCCGCGATACATCCGTCACAGTTAATGTCCTCTGGTTTGATATTCGTGTTGAATTGCTTAGACCACATCGTAGCAATCCTCTTTCTTTCATTATCATCATCT
>JAYENM010000317.1:0-1639 GCA_034722095.1 Caldifarciminota bacterium
GGGGGCAGAGAATATGAAATTGTTATTCCAGTTTCATTTGAGTTTAGAAGGGCCAGCTCTGGCAGAGCTTGTGGCAACAATAAAAAAAGAAGAAATATCATAAAGTTCAATCCAATAAAAGTAAATTCCTTAGTCAGCTGATTTCAGGCTGGTTACCTTTACTGTGCTAAAATTTTGTAGTATTATACCACAATGTTCTATATATGTCAAGAAAAATTTATTCTTCTATCGTATCTGCCTCTTCTATAAGCATTATGGGAATATCATCATCTATTCTGTATGCAAGCTTACATCTATGGCATATAAGTTTATTCTCAGCTGGTTTGTATTCAAGGTCTCCCTTACATTTTGGACAGGCGAGTATTTCAAGCAATTCTTTGTCAAGCATATACCCTCCAGGTTAAATTGTTAAGCTACTATTTTATCCCATACTCTTTTGAAAGCGGGCCAAACTTCAAAATTGAGTAGTCGATTCTGTCACCTTTTATCTTCAGCTCCTTTCCATAAAACTTCTGCAAAATTGAGACTGGTCTATCATCAATGCTTATAACACACGGGGTAAGCAGGATTATATCGTCAGAGAATTTCAGGACTATCCTGTCTCCCCTTACTCCACCCTCCAAAAATTCCACATCCTCTGCGACACCTTGATATAATAGACTGTCAATCAGGATTGGATTTGTGTTGTTCAAAAATACAAGTTTGTCACCATATTTATCTTTTGCAACCGCCAGAGGTTCCTTGAGATAGGTTGCTGTATAGATATATATCATTCCCTTCTTTAATATCTTCCTCATATCTTCTTTATTTGCTTCTGGTGTTTTTATGTATAACTTATCATTTCTCAACCAGCAATTGTCTGCACCGAGAAAGATAATTCTCTTGGTTATTATGTTCATATCTCTGGGGTCCGGAAGTGGTAAGATCTTTGTTTCATAGATTCTTGAAAACGGGTGTTCTATTTTTATATTCTCATCAAAACATGAAAATTTTGCGCTGAAGGAAACCCCATTACCCTCGGCTACAATATTGACAGGCAGTAAGGTATGTTCGTCTATGTATATCTGAGCCTCTGCACCCTCCATAAAAGGAGAAATAAACAAAAGATTAGGGGTGAATTCATATACAAAGCATCCCTTTTCCATTCCAATGAAATAGAAATCACCAAACGAGGTTATTGTTAACATGAGTTTGTGAGGCAATTGCCCACTACTGCTTCCTTCTACCCACTCATTATCCTCTTTTAGAAAGGTTTCATCGCCTATCACAAGACTCTCTTCTTCTATCTTCTTGCTGTCTATTTCCCATTCATTTCTTATCTTTATCCTTCCCCTTTTATCGTATTCACCGTATATGGTATATTTTGCTCCTGGCCGGGAAAGTTTTATTCTTACTTTGAAACTTTTTTCTCTAGTGTTTTCAAGGATTCTTTCTATTTTCTCTCCCTCTGGCGGAGAAACTGTTTCTCTTGGTTCGTGTATAGCACATCCAAGAATAATAAGTAAAAAATATATACTTTTATTCATACAGGGATTTAGGAGGTAGTGAGTTTTAATGTTGGGATGCAGATAAAAAACGGCAATCGGGCTATTAGGTTATTAGGTCATTCGGTAATTAAGTCATGCATAACACAAGATCC
>JAYENM010000318.1:0-8338 GCA_034722095.1 Caldifarciminota bacterium
TTCTAAAGGTACTGCGTCTACCCTGGGTACTGTTTCGAAAAAACTGTACTGACAAGGCTACACACAATGAGAGCCTAAACAATTTTTTAAAAGACATAAACCCTCCTAATCTAAATTTCGGTATTGTCAAAAACCTAACCACAGAGAGCACTTCGTGAAGAGCGAAAAGCGAAGGGCGAGAAATCATCTATCCCTTCTCTCTCATCTCTCTTCTCTCTTCCCCTTTCTCCCCTCTGTGACCTCTTATCTTGCCTGCCGGCAGGACAGGTAAGACCAATCTTTTTATCCCATCTTTCAACCTTTCTATCCACAGGATTCTATGAACATTGAAATTTATAAATTAAATAGGGATTTAAAGAAATTTTCTCTTCTTCTCAACAGGGAACTCAAGAGATTATAAGAGATATTTATTTATAAATTATTTTTCTCTTAAGTTCTCTTTCAATCCCTGTAAAATTACATAATTCATTGTTTGGAGAGCACAGAGAATTAAATTTACTCTGTGACCTCCCATATCCATACGGATCCGTAAGGACGGGTCGTATGACTGTGGTTTCTTTCATATCCTTTCATATTATTTTTGACAGTACCTAAATTTCGTAAACGTAAACGGGGTCAGACCTGAAAAAAGAATCTAAGGTACAAGTTTCTTTTTTATTAATCCCTGATGGAAAATCAGGGGTCGGGTCTTCACATTACACATTCCTAATTTTTTACTCTGTTTTCTCACTTTAATAAATATAATACAAAATTCTCAATTTGTCAAGTATTTTTTCGGAAAGCTCTGAAAAGGTACCCCATGCCCTCTTAAATAACATAGAAATAAACGCTAGAGTGATTACTAAAACGACTTTATTTAACAGGGTAAATCCCTGCCTGCCGGCAGGCAGGTGCGTCCAATTTTTTTCTTGACGGATAGGAATTTAGTAGGGAGGTACTCCTTGAAAATTTGATGTAAGTTCTTATCTTTTCTGCGGTTAGTTACTGCAAAAATTTATTGAATCGTATAGGAAACTATAGTTGATAGTATTTTTGGCGCTTCAATACTTTCGTCACCCTAAAAGGGTGACCGACCAGAGTGCGAAGATGGAGTTAATCCGTAAGGATTTGGAATTCACCCTAAGGGTTTTATATAAATGGTAGCACTATGCAATAGTGCTCCATAAAAGGCTGACGCCTTAACTCCAAAATTGGTTGTGCACTGTTTACAGTGCCGATAATTTTTCTTGACAAAAGTGCGTTCGTATGGTATAATGTATAATGAAGCCCCTGTAGCTCAGTAGGATAGAGCACCGGTTTCCTAAACCGGGTGTCGTGCGTTCGAATCGCGCCAGGGGTACATTATAAAATATCAAAAATCAAAGATAAAAAATTACAAACTGTAAAATGGAAAGTTGAGAATTAGCAATCCAGAGTGGTTCCGCACTTACTGGGCGCTTGGCGCAGTTGGTTAGCGCGTCTGACTTACATTCAGGAGGTCGGGGGTTCGAATCCCTCAGCGCCCATATTTAATAGGATACTGTGAAAAATAATATGGAAGAAACTAAGGATTAGAACTAAACCACAGATTCACCCTGTGAAATATCTATTTCACGGGGTAAACACAGATGTTCACAGATAAAAATACAGTAATTAAGTTATTAGGTAATTAGGTTATTGGCGATGTGTCCATTGCTGAGCAATCAGCCTGTTAATAACTTAATGACTCAATGACCTAATGACTTCAATATATCAGTGTAAATCAGCGTTAGAAAAAGAGCAGAAATAAAATATAGACTGAATGATTATTCTTATGAGAGGCCACCAGTATGCAACGAATACTTACCTGTAATATAGGAAATACAAATACTCAGATAGCAAACTGGATTGACAACAGAATTGAAAAGGTAATACAAATTGACACTCAACATCTGTATAAGGGAAAACTGAATTTGAAAAAGCCCGATGCGATTTTCACCGCTTCAACTGTACCAGATAAAGCGGAAGAATGGAAAAGAATTGTAAGGAATATGTGGGGACTTGAAGTCTCTTTTATAAGCAAGAAAATTGACTTTGGCGTGGAAATTGAGTATAAAGACAATCTTGGGCAGGATAGGATATCAAATATTGCTGCTGGGTATCTTCGGGCAGGTAATAATTTTACAGTTATAGATTTTGGGACTGCAACAACTGTGGATGTTGTTATAGATTCAAGATATATGGGGGGACTCATCTTTGCTGGCATAGATTTAGGACTTAGAGCACTCCATAGATATACTTCCCTTTTACCGAGGGTTGAACCCAAAAAGATGGACAAAATACTCGGAAAGGGCACAGACGAATGCCTTCTGTTGGGTGCATATTGGGGTGAAGAAACGAGAATAAGAGGCATTGTAGATGGGCTAAAGAAGGAATTTAAACAGGATTTTCCTGTTTTAACTACGGGTGGTATGGGTGAAGAAATATCAAGAGAACTGGGATACAGATACGATAAATGGCTTACCCTCAAAGGAATAAAATATATAGCAGATAAAACCAGTCCTTTACCTTAACCTTGTCTTGGGTCTGTGGTCTTTTGTCTGTGGTCTCTGGTCTTATGTCTCTCACGCAATTGCAGAAACGATTCCAAGCACTTCTTTTACATCTCCCTTAAGCAGTGTCCTCGCGCACTCATTCAGGGTTGCGCCTGTCGTTAAAACATCGTCCACAAGAAGAATAGTCTTATCCTTGATGAGCTCTATCCTTTGTTTGTTAACTACAAACGCATCCTTCACATTTGTTGCCCTCTTTTCTGATGGGAGTTTTGTCTGAGAAGGGGTTGCCCTTACACGGATGAGAGCGTCGAAGACAAGAGGTATGTTTAATTCAACGGATAGTTCTTTTCCAAGTAGCTCTGCCTGGTTATAGCCTCTTTCTCTTGTTCTTGTTGTATGCAGAGGAACAGGTACTATTACATTACAATTGCGATATATCTCTTCTTTTAAAATTGCCTGTATCATAAGCTTTCCAAGGATCTTTGCCGTTCCTATTTTCCCATTATACTTCAGCAGGGTAATTAAGTGTTCTGCAATTCCATCATAGGGAGATATTCCTCTTATGTAAGAACAGGGATGACGCTCTATTATACAGGTATTGCAAACTTTAATATCGGGGGTTGAAAGAGGCCTTCCACACCTTTCACAATAAGGTGGGGATAACAGCCTTATTCGTGAGTAACAGTCATTACATATAATGTTTTCTTCACTCTTCAGTCTTCTTTTACATATATAACATATAGGAGGGAGAATGAGGTCTATTAGGTCTTTAAGAAGGTGCATAAGACTTTAGAATTCCGTACCAACCTGGAAATGTGG
Source organism: Caldifarciminota bacterium (assembly GCA_034722095.1). Lineage (GTDB taxonomy): Bacteria > Hydrothermota > UBA3073 > UBA3073 > UBA3073 > UBA3073. Next base: position 3,333 of record JAYENM010000318.1, read on the forward strand.
CATCCATCCCTGCTCTCCGTAGGCAAAATCAAATCCCAGAAGTCCCATCATCGGTATTTCCATTCTTATACCAAATCCTATACCCCTCTTCAAGTCAAACAGATTTATCTCTTCAAGATTATTCCAGGTATTTCCAAGGTCCATAAAGACGATTGGATACATATTCTGCTCAAAGGCGATCTTTGCCCCAACTGTAAATAGAAGTGCATACCTGCCACCTGTGAATTTACCTTCTTCAAAGGTGCCTATGGATAGATCCGGGTATCCCCGTATTCCCCAGGCACCTACACCGCCGAGTATAAATCGCTCATATGCAGGAGCGTTTTCGGGATTGAGTATGCCAAGTTTACCCCTTACAAGGGTAGCGAAATTACGAGGCAGGCGATTATAAATATGTGATTCGAGTATGTACTTTTGGAATTTGACATTACCACCGAGGCCTGATAGTTCTACGCTGAGGTAATTTTTTGAACCCTCTTTCGGGTTCATAAAGTTATCCCGTGAATCCCTTCTTAGTCCAAATGTGATAGCACTTTTCCACCTCTCGCCGGCTTGTATTATCAATGACCGTGGTGCAGTGCTGTCCGCTTGGATAAAGATATTTTCAATACCATAGTTGATATATCCACTCGTGTAGGCTAATCTTGGTATAGGTCTCGTTATATCTATTCTTCCACCCTTTCTCCTTTCGGCGAAGTTGAGCTGTTCTATCTCCAGGTTAAATATATTCAGTCCTAAAGATAAAGGGTTATCGAAGAGCCATGGTTCTCTGAAACCAAGTTCGTAATTCGTGTATTTGCCCCCTTTATCTGCTCTAATATATAGAAGTTCACCGAGTCCCCTCAGATTCGGGATTGATATGCTTACATTTCCTGTGAATTTTGTCTCTGCTGAATATCCAATACCAACTGAAAACTGTCCAGCCTGTTTCTCTTCTATATTAAATATGAGGTCTATATCACCACTATCGTTTACTACCTTTGTATCGAGTGTCAGATTTGAAAAAAATCCAAGGTTGTATACCTTTCTCTGAGAGCGTATAAGTTCGTTCCTTCGTAATATATCACCGGGAAAAATTGTAAGTTCTCTCCGTATAACCTTCTCGTGAGTTTTAGTGTTGCCTTTGACCCAAATGTAGTGTACCCTTGCAGGATTTCCCTCTTTAATGTTGTATGTTATATTTACGATAGAATCATTCAGCTCTTCTTCTACATTAACATAGAGATATAAATATCCAAGGTCTCCATAGATTTCGTATAGACTCTGAGTACTTTCTTGCAATTTCTTGTTATTGTATACATTATCTTTTTTGAATTTTATGCATTTATACAATATTTCGTCGGGTATAATCTTATTGCCTGAAAAACTGGCATCTCCAAAATATAGCTTCTTTCTCTCATCAATAGTTATCTCAATCTTCACCCAGTTTCCATTTAGTTGGATAAACTCTATATTCTTTATCTCCGCGTTTGGAAACCCTCGTTCTGCATAGAATTGTTCTATCTTATCCTTGTCTTCCTCAAACTTATCCCCATTGAATATAGCCTTTCTATACCATGTTTTTTCCCTGTTCTGCATTGTTTTTTCGATTGCTTTATCAGGGAATGCGTTATTTCCAATGATTTCTATTTGCCTTATTCTCAGGTTTACCTTTTCTGTAATAAAGAATCTTATAATCATTCCGTCTTCTGTCATCTCCGTTTTTGGTTCAACCTCTACAAGAAAGTGCCCTTTGTCCTTGTACTCTTTAAGGATGTTAACCTTACCATCAAATATACGCCTATCAGAAGCTATATCTCCCTTTTTTATGCCGCACACCTCGTTCAATTTTTTGTCCTTTATCTTCTTATTGCCGACAAATTCAACCTTACTTACTCTTGGATACTCCTCAACCTGAATTATAACTTTAACGCCTCCTCCTTTTCGTTCGCTGTCTATTGTGATATCATGGAAGAGTCCAAGAGCATATAATTTCTTTATACCATCTCCTGCACTCTTAGAGGTGAACTCTTTACCCACAGCAAGCCCTGAGGCGGCAGTTATCAGCGTTTTGTCCACGAGTTTATTGCCCTCCACCTCTATATCGACCATAACCTGTGAATAGAGTGAGGAAACGAAGAGAAGAATTATAATCAAGAATTTCTTCATCTTATATAGTTTATAGCATAAATAAGATGTACGTCAACTATACAGGCTGTGCAAAAATATGATTTTCCCATGTTGCGGACAGGAATAAACCTTGTCCCTTCAGTGTAAGGGCAACCCTTGCCATACGGCTCTGTGAGTGGTTGTCCGCAGGAGAGCTTTTAATGTCGATTGTGATGGAGTTAAGGCGTAAAATCCTCACGGATTAACTCCTGGAATTAAGGCGTTAGCCTTTGGAATTAAGGCGTCAGCCTTTTATATAAAACCCTTTCCATACGGCCCTACGGCTCGTTCACAGAATCCGTCTCAAGATCCGTATGGATATGGATATGAGATGCTGTGCAACGGGTGAATTCCAAATCCTTTCCATATGGATGCTGTGCAACGGTTGTTTTTGCACAGCCTGTATAGGTTGCCTTATAGCTATTCGCAACCTCCCCCATTATTATTCAACCACAAGAAATATTTTTAAGCAGGATCTAAGTTCGGTACAGAGGTCTATTTCTTATCCTCTCCCATAGTTCCCAGAAATGGTTTTAGTAGATCAATTGGAACTGGGAATATGATTGTTGAATTTTTCTCTGCTGCTATGTCAGATAATGTTCCAAGGAATCGTAGTTGCAGTGCCGATGGCGACTCGGCAAGTACCCTGGAGGCGTCTTTCAGTTTCTCAGATGCCTCGTATTCACCCTGTGCGTGTATTACCTTTGCCCTTCTTTCTCTTTCTGCCTCTGCCTGGCGTGCCATCGCCCTCTGCATACTCTCGGGAAGGTCCACATGCTTCATCTCTACCATAGATACCTTTATACCCCAGGGGTCAGTCTGTTCGTCTATTATCTGCTGCAGTTGCTTATTTATATTCTCTCTTTCAGAAAGTAACTGGTCAAGTTGAGAGTCTCCGAGTACGCTTCGCAGTGTGGTCTGTGCAATCTGAGATGTGGCGTAAAGATAATCCTGCACTGCCACGACTGCCTTTGACGGGTCCATAACCCTGAAATAGATGACCGCATTGACAGATACGGAAACATTGTCCTTTGTAATGACATCCTGTGGTGGGACATCCATCGTTATAACCCGTAGAGATATTCTGACCATTCTATCCACGATGGGGATAAGAAGAATAAGACCTGGTCCTTTTACTCCGACTAATCTACCAAGCCTGAATATAACCCCTCGTTCATACTCCGCTAATATCCTTATGGCATTTGCAAGGATTATGATGACGAAGAGTACGACTATAATCCATACACCGATCATAACACCTCCCTATTTAAGTAAGTAAGTCATTGTGTCATTGAGTCCAATTTTCTTCTTTTTCTTGATGCTGATTCAGCGAGTTTCTCATATATCCTGTGGGCGTCGTCTACATAACCTTGTTTTTTATACAATTTTGCCATTGTCTCGGTGACAAACGGTGACTGCAATTCTTCTATAGTGGTCTTTATCCATTCGTCCTGAGGAAAGAGAAGAAAAGTTCCCTCAAGTAGTTCTCTTGCAGACTCCCGATTACCGCACTCTAAATAAAGGTTTATGATACGCTTTTTGAGAACGAGATTGAACGGTTCAAGATGTGTTGCCTCAAGGAGTATCTCAAGCGCTGCTTCTGTTTCACCATTCTTATGTAGTGTATTTGACAGCATAAAATAGGGAGATAACCAGTTTGGATATTTTGAGACCATATCCTTAAGTTGCTCTATTGCTTCATTGTAATTCTTTGTGCGCAATATTCTTTCAGCCATCCTCAGCTGTTTTGCAAGATTGAGTTTTTCCCTTGACATTTTTTTGTTTTTATGGTATAATGAACATAAGCGCCTGTAGCTCAACTGGATAGAGCATCGGATTTCTAATCCGAGGGTTGAGGGTTCAACTCCCTCCAGGCGTATTTTTATTTACATCTGTTACTATTACCACGCCTGCGGATGTCCCTATCCTTGTTGCGCCTGCTTCTATCATATCCATTGCCTGTTGATAAGTCCTTATCCCTCCCGATGCCTTGACCCCAATTCTTTCACCCACTACACCCTTTAAAAGTTTTACATCCTCTATGGTTGCTCCATATTTAGAGAATCCCGTTGAAGTCTTCACAAAATGGGCACCAGCCTCCATGATAACCTTCGCCGCTTCTACCTTTTCATTAGTACTTAGAAGGCAAGTCTCTATAATGACCTTTACAAGAAGTCCTGTCTTTCTTACTATTTCTTCTGTTTCGTTCTTCACGAAGTCTATATTCCCTGATTTAAATGCCCCTATATTCATAACCATATCGATCTCTTCTGCGCCATCTTCCACGCATCTTTCTGCTTCGGAATATTTTACCATCATATGTGACGCACCAAGAGGAAAACCCACCACAGAGCATGTCTTTATCCCACTTCCATTTAGAAGTTCACTCACAAGTGATACCCAGTATGGATTTACGCAACAGGATGCAAAGTGATATTTTTTTGCCTCTTCGCATAATTTTGTAATATCATCCTCAGTTGCATCCGGTTTTAACAGTGTGTGATCTATAAATTGTGCAATATCCATTTTAGTGTATTCAACACCGAAGAACACTGAAATCACCGAATGATGCTCCATAAGGAGAAAGGGAGAATGGGGAGAAATGTAAATTTATCTTCCCCATTTCCCCTTAATTTCGTATACGGATCTTGAAACAGTGTTTAATTTAATTCGCGTCTAAATTTATTATAACATATACCATCTGATTTGTCAAGGAAAAAGTTAACCACGAATGGCTGAACACCCCACATGGTATCCACCCTTTATGAAATCATGCACGAAATTATCTAATACAATAGGTGGTAAGTTAAATACTTGTGGAGAGATATTACTTCCGCTCTCCTTAAGTATATCTACAG
>JAYENM010000319.1:0-8325 GCA_034722095.1 Caldifarciminota bacterium
TCTCCCTGGCGTTTGTGAGTGAATTTATACCTTTAAAGCCACAAAAGGGAATAAGAAGGGCTTCCCATAATTATGAGATAATAATTCCACTTGTCGGTGTGATTGATATAGGAAAAGAAAGGGCACAGATCGAGAAGAAAATCTCCACACTTAAGGCGCTCTTGCGGAAGACCAAGAAAAACCTTTCTAATAAGGAATTTATGCGGAAGGCAGATCCCCAGGTTGTGGAAGATACTAAAAGAAAAGGGAAGGAGATAGAAAAAAAACTTACAATCCTTTCAGATGATTTGAAAAAAATAAATGATTGCTATAATTGATCTTGGTTCACATATCAAAATAACAAATCAAAGTGCAAAAATTAAAATGTAAAATGACAAATCAAAATTCAAAAATTTTTAAGGGGACATCTTTTAGCAGTACATTGTATCCAAAGGTTAGTATGCAATGGAGTGCACCAGCTTGCTGGTGCAGAGGTAATTTTGCATTTTGATTTTACCTGATGGCCGAAGGAAAGTGTTGTAGGCACAAATTCAATTTGTGCCTACATTCACCGTGTAGGGATAAAACCTGACTTCGGCGAGCTCAGTCGAGTCGTCCCTCTCCAATGGAGTAGAAAGTTTGTCTTGGAGTGCCTGCCTGCGGTAGGCAGGCAATAGCTTGCTATTGCCATGCCAGAATGCTTTACTGTTCTATGTATTACCAAGGTAATGCACTCCACAGAAAAGAAGTATAACTTCACAAATACAAAAGGCCTGATTGCCAAACCTAGGCAGCCTTTGCTTATCATTCCTTGCCTACTGGCAGGCAGGTGAAACAACTAAATCAGAGAAGAACCAAATATTTTTATATTTTGATATGTAGTTTTGATTTTTAATATTTGATATTTGATTTTTTACCAGGGGATAGGATGGATTACAGTAAAACAGTAAATCTTCTCAAAACCGATTTCTCTATGAAGGCAAATTTGAGGGAGAAAGAGCCCCAGATTCTCTCCTTCTGGAAGGAAGAAGATATATACCATAAACTTATAGCAAAAGGTGAAAAGGATTATATACTTCACGACGGTCCTCCTTATGCGAATGGTGAACTCCATATCGGTCACGCACAGAATAAAATTCTGAAGGATATTACCGTGAGATACAAGGCGCTTTCAGGCTACAAGACCCCATTCATACCAGGATGGGACTGTCACGGTATGCCGATAGAACACAAAGTGACAGAGAATATGAAGGAGCTTCCCCCACGAATGGATGTGAGAAGACTTTGTAGAGATTATGCCGAAAACTATGTGAATATACAGAGGGAACAGTTTATAAGGCTCGGGATACTTGGAGACTGGGAGAACCCATATCTCACCTATGATAAAAAATATGAAGCAGATGTTCTGAGGGTGTTCAAGTCGCTTTTGGATGATGGATATATATACAGGGAGAGGCGTCCGATACACTGGTGTATAAGGTGCAGGACTGCACTTGCGGAGGCGGAGCTCGAATATAAGGGGCATACATCGCCATCTATATATGTGAAATTCCCCATTGAATCTTCAGATGACGAGCTTCTGCGGAGTGCCTCCTTCCTCGTGTGGACTACTACTCCCTGGACTTTGCCGGCGAATGTCGCACTCGCCCTCGGTAAGGAGATAGATTACTCGCTTGTAGACACGGAGAAGGGGAGGTTTATACTCGCCACCACAAGGCTATCAGTGCTGGAGGAGATAAGGCTTCCTTATAAAAAGCTTGCAAATATATATGGGAATAGGCTGAAAGGTATCCTAGCCCATCACCCATTTTTTGACAGAGAATCCCGGGTTATTCTCGCGGATTTTGTTTCTACTGAAGAGGGCACAGGTGTAGTGCATATTGCCCCGGGACATGGATATGAAGACTATCTTGTAGGAAAAGAGTATGGACTTCCGATTCTTTCTCCAGTTGATGATGAAGGCAAATTTACAGAGGAGGTGGGTGAAGTTGCAGGCAAGGTTGTGTTTTCTGCAAACGATGAGATAATAGCTTTACTTAAGAAAAATGGGAATCTTATAGGTTCAGATCTCGTCACGCACTCATATCCACACTGCTGGAGATGTGGTAATCCTCTTGTATTTCGGACAACTCCACAGTGGTTTGTAAAGGTGGACCACAATAAACTGAGAGCGAGGTGTCTTTCTGTAATAGATAAAATAGAATGGATTCCCGGATGGTCAAGAGAGAGGATGAGAGACACTCTTGCAAGCAGACCCGATTGGTGTATATCCCGTCAGAGGAATTGGGGTGTGCCCATACCCGCGCTTCAATGCGAGGAGTGTGGCAACGTCTTTCTCGATAGTGAGATAGTTAAAAGAGCAATTCAACTGGTTGAGAAAGAGGGCTCGGATGCCTGGCTTGAGGGCAAAGGAGATATAGAGAGTGGAAGGAGTTGTCCCGAATGTGGAGGTAAGAAATTAAGAAGGGAGAGTGACATTCTCGATGTGTGGTTTGAGTCATCCTCCAGCTTCAGTGCAGTTGTGAAAAAAAGACTTCATCTGCCTGCAGACCTCTATCTTGAGGGTGTTGACCAACATCGCGGCTGGTTTCAACTCTCTCTCATTCTCTCTATGGCAACAAGGGAAGAACTCTCGTTTACCTCCTGTCTTACACATGGGCTGGTGCTTGATATCCAGAAAAAAAAGATGTCAAAGAAACTGGGTAATGTGATGTCACCGCAGGTGATAGTTAAACAGTTTGGAGCAGATATACTAAGGCTTTATTTTGCATCAGTTGACTATACGAGGGATATGGAGTTCGGTGAAGAATCTATAGAAGCGACGACCCTTGCATACAGGAAGATAAGAAACACATTCAGATACATCCTTGGAAATCTTTTTGATTTTGATAAATCTCAATCTATTACATACGAGAAGCTCCCCTCTATAGACAGATATGTCCTCTCTACCCTTCAGCAGTTGATTGAGCGCGTAAAAAAGGCATACGACGAGTTTGATTTCCACCGCGTCTATTCTCTACTCTTCAATTACTGTAATATTACACTCTCTCGTTTCTATTTTGATATACTAAAAGATAGATTGTATACATACCGGGCATCATCTTTAGAGAGGAGATCTGCCCAGACCGTATTATATGAATTAATGAGGACATTATCCGTAATATTTGCCCCGATAATTCCCTTTACGACGGAAGAAGTATGGCAGAAGGCAGGGCTTTCAGGAAGCGTTCATCTTCAGGACTTTCCCATTGGAGATAAGAGTTTAATTGACGAGGCTCTAATAAGTGAATGGGAGAAACTGACAGCAATAAGGGAGAAGGTTCTTCTGCCCCTTGAGGTAGCAAGGAGGGACGAGTTGATAGGCAACTCGCTCGAGGCAAAGGTGCGCATTTTTGCCCGGGATGCCGACGAAATTAAACTTCTCAGGAATATGGAGGATATTCTACCTTCCGTGTTTATAGTCTCTCAAGTGGAGGTGGTCTCAAAGGAAAGTGATATATCTGGAATGGAGATAGGCGAACTCCTAATTGAGGTCAAACGCGCAGAGGGTGACAAATGCGCAAGATGTTGGATACATTCAGATACAGTTGGAGAGAACCCAATCCATCCTACTTTGTGCAGAAAATGCATTGAGGTGATAACATCTAATTGACGAATGTTTAAAGGCCACAGACTACAGACCACAGACAGATGACCAGAGACAGAAGACAGTAGAGAGTAAGCAGTAGAGAGTAAGGCGTAAGGTGTCCCTGTGGAATAGTTGACACATTCCACCCCGCACGCTATCGCTACGGGACAAGCGGGATAAATAAGGAGTAAGTCGAAGAGGGGGAAAGATTGTAGATTACAGATTTTAGATTGTAGGTTATGGCGAATAGCAATTCGCCCCTACGACACAAAGACGCTACGACACAAAGACACTACGACGCAAAGACACGATAACCCAATAACTATTGACAAATGACAAATGCCCAATGACCAATGACGATTAACGATTGTCAACCAGGGGGGAATTATGGAACCAAAGGATCTGGAATACTTTGAGAAACTTCTCCTTAAGGAAAGGGAACATATACAGATAGAATTGCAGGATACAGAAGAGAAAATAAGGGTCAGTCAGCAGGAGTCCTCGTCGGATCTTTCACTTTATCCTACCCATGAAGCTGATATTGCAACTGATGCAGAGTCCAGAGAGGGAAGCGTGTTCATAGTGGAGAATAAAGCTACTATACTGGGCAAGATAGACCGTGCGCTGAAAAAGATAAGCAATAATGAGTATGGGGTATGCGAAAACTGCGGTAAAGAGATAGAGAGAGAAAGGCTAAAGTGTATACCTTATGTAGAGTTCTGTGTCAAGTGTGAAGAAGAGAGAGAAGGATGAGAACGAAATTCGGTTTACCCTGTATTCTTGTTGTTTTAGTTGATCAGGCATCAAAGTATGCGATCTCGCGCCTTGTTCCTTTCGGAAGAAGCGTGAGGATTTTTGGTGATTCCGTTAGATTTATCCATGTCCACAATCCAGGTGCTGTCTTCGGTATTCCCGTTGGGTCATATTTCCCCTACATTGTCGGTGTTGCCTGTATACTGCTATTTATTTTCTCTGTAAGGAAGAGGTCGGCACTCCTGTCTCTTATTTTAGGAGGAGCCATCAGCAATCTTATTGATAGAATAAGAATACAGGCTGTTATAGACTTTATAGACATAGGTATAGGTAACCTACGCTGGCCCGCATTTAATGTAGCAGATTCCTGTATAACCATAGGTGTTATCATCCTCATAATTATACAACTTAGACGCAAGCAAAAAGATAGTAATTAGGTCATTCCCGTGGTGTCAGGTCACAGACTCGTCCACAGGATCCGTCTCAAGATCCGTATGGATATGGATATGAGAGTTGCCTTACGGCGACCTTCGGTATACCCTCCTGACACAAGTCATTAGGTTATTGGGTCATTAGGTCATTGACGCTAAGACACCAAGACGCTATGACATTTCAGTAACACTGTAATCTGAAACCTAACATCTCTAACCTGATATCCTGATCTTCTGGTATTCTTCCTACTGATACTCTGATCATCTGATACACTATTATTATTTCAGTGATTTTCAGTGTTTCCTGACTGCCGTCAGGCAAGTAATGCATAATCTGGAGACTATGTCCGATATACTTGAAATATTCAATTCCGGGCTGTCAGCTGTCCTGCCGGCGAGTCTCATTAGAAGGCAGGTTGGTTTAAAGGGAAATACCTTGCAGGTTATGGATAGAGATTTCAACTTCTCAAATTACAGAGATATATATGTGATTGGTGCTGGCAAGGCATCTCTGGGGATGGCAGAGGAGGTCGAAAGAATCCTTGGGGAGAGGATAAAGGCCGGCGTATGCTGTGTCCCTGTAAAATATACAGAACTTGAGAGGATAGAGGTTATGGAAACATCTCATCCCATCCCTGATGAGAGGAGTGTCAAGGGGGCAGAAAAAGCAATCTCCATTCTGAGGAATACGGGTGAGGAAGACCTTATTATAGGTCTCTTCTCGGGAGGCGGTTCATCCCTTTTTGCACTGCCCGCTGGCGATATAACCCTCGAGGATAAAAAGAAGACCGTATCTTTGTTGCTCACAAGCGGTGCAGATATAAAGGAGATAAATACCATAAGAAAACATATCTCCTGTGTCAAAGGAGGAAGACTTGCAAAGGAGGCATATCCGTCTACTGTGATATCTCTTCTTATCTCGGATGTTGTAGGAGATGATATAAGTGTAATTGCATCGGGTCCGACCGTGTCCGATGATACGACATACAGGGACTGTATGAATATCATAGAGAAATACAATTTAATGCCTCCCCACAGGGTATTGAAACATATAAGGGCAGGTATTAAAGGAGATATTGTCGAGACACCGAAGTCTCTTCCAAATGTTGCGAATTTCGTAGTAGGAAATAATCTTCTTGCCCTTGAGTCTGCAAGAGAAAAGGCAGAGGGGTTAGGGTATAATTCAATCATCCTCTCATCGCAATTAGAGGGAAACGCAAGGGATGTTGCAAGACTGCTTTCTATGGTAGCAAAAGAGGTCGTGCAATCCGGTAATCCCGTGAAGATGCCCGCCTGTATAATAAGCGGAGGCGAGACCACGATAAGGGTAGTGGGCAGTGGCAAGGGGGGAAGAAATCAGGAGTTTGCTCTTGCGTTCGCAATCTATGTAGATGGTATCGAGGGAATAGAGTTTCTGTCTGCTGCGACAGATGGTGTAGACGGCCCAACGGATGTCTGTGGTGCAATTGTTGATGGAGATGTTGCAGAGAGGGCAAGGGCTCAGGGGTTATCCCCGCAGGAATATCTCCAGGATAATGACTCTTATCACTTTCATAAAAAGGTAGGCACTATACTTTATACAGGCCCCACACATGCAAATGTAGGGGATATAGAGATAATTCTGTGTAGATAAAACTTTTCGATTTATTCTGTTTCTAATACCTTCGCAGTAAATTCACCCTCACAGACAACTACATCGTCAACATACGCCTTTCCTTCCATAACACAGAGTCCTTCCTTGTATTTTATCAGTTTGAGTTCATTCCGCAGGGTATCACCCGGAACCACGGGTCTTCTGAATTTGACTTTGTCTATCTTCAAAAAATAGACTACCTTGTCCCCCGGGTGATCTACTTTCTTTAACATAAGAAATCCACCAACCTGCGCCATAGATTCTACTATGAGAACTCCCGGCATTATGGGATGCCCGGGAAAATGTCCCTGGAAGAATGGCTCATTTATCGTTACATTTTTGATTCCGACCACCCTCTCTTCCGTGAGTTCTATTATTCTATCCACCAACAGGAAGGGATACCTATGTGGTATTATCCTCTCCACCTCTCTTGTATCAAACACAGCTACCTCCAGTTGAGTTTTTAAGTGCCTTATAAAGTTTATATTTGCAGCATGTCCCGACTTATATGCAAGTATATTTGCATTTATATAGCATTCCAGCAGTGATAAATCTCCAACAAGATCGAGAATTTTGTGCCTGACAAATTCATCAGGAAACCTCAAAGGTGTTTGGTTTATTAAACCATTATCTCCTATTACCAATACATTGTCAAGACTGCCTCCTTTGCCCAATCCCTTTTTTCTAATCTCTTCTATCCATGAGTAGAAACAGAATGTTCTTGCCGGTGCAATCTCTTTCTCAAAGACCTCTGGAGTGATTGTGAATGACCTGTATTGAGGTGGGGGATAAGGACTATCATAATCTATGTGAAATGAGACACACAAATTTCTATAGGGCAGTGCAAAAATTTCTCTTTCTCCATCCTTGCAGGCAACGGGGGTTCTTATATTTTTTGTCTTCCTTTCTCTATCAAGTTGAATTATTCCGGCATCTTTTATGATATCAACAAAACCAGTCGCACTCCCATCTAATGCAGGTACCTCGTCTCCTTCTGTCTCGCATATACAGTTGTCCACGCCCATTCCATAGAGGGCAGCAAGAAGGTGTTCAACCGTTTGTACCTTTTCGCCGTCTTTTTTTAGGCTGGTATTGCCCTGTTTCGATTCGGCGTATCTTATACTTGCGTTGATCGTAACACCATTTTTGAGAAAGGATATCCCGGCATCTGGAGAAGCAGGATGAAGGAAGAGTTTGATCTTACTTCCTGAATGGATACCTATCCCCTTGATACTTACACTTGTTTTTAGCGTCTGCTGTTTCATTTTAAGCTCTGTTACCCACGAAAATACCGAGTTATTTTCTCCCACGAAAGACACGGTTTTTCTCCCACGAAAGACACGAAAAGCACGAAGATTCTTATTTATTCTCAAACTGATTTTATCTAATTTCAGTGAACTTCGTGTCCTTCATGGGCTATTTTTTTAGTGTATTTCGTGTTCTTCGTGGGCATTTTTCCCTTACGCTCTTCCACACTATCCATATACTTCCAAAGGGTGTTCGCTGCAAAAGCCTTATTTTACCCTGTTTGGCAATTTCAAGCACCACAATAAAAGTCACGATCATTCTAAGGAGAGATTTTTCCCTTTCAAGTAGTATTCTCAAGTTCGCCCTGCCGTTTTCCTTCACTTCTTTTTCAATCTCTTTGCGTCTCTTGTTGACATCTATCGTCTCTTTTTCTAATTCAATGGCGGGTCTTGCCTTGTATTTTGCTATAATTTCCTCTGCGAGTCTGTAGAGTGCATTTGGCTCTACTTCTCCAAAGACTGTTTCCTGGTCAACAGGTGGTCTGGAAAACAAGCTGGCAGCATATTTTTCTCTCTCGTGCAGTTCATCTCTCAATGTATAAATCCAGTCTTTATCCTCTTCTCTCTCGCTGTCCTCGATTTCGTCTGTATCAT
>JAYENM010000320.1:0-1629 GCA_034722095.1 Caldifarciminota bacterium
GAGAAGTGAGGAGTTAGTAAATCTAAAAGTTCAGAGGTTGGAACTGACCAGGAAGTTGCAAACGCATAGCCTCTCTCCAATCCACCTCTTGACCCCCACCCGAAATCACTGAATATTGGTAAATAATGTATTGATACCAGCCCTCCAGCTAAAATAAGCGCAAGGATAGAGTAAGTTATAAGTTTAACAGTTCCCTGAAGTTTGTTTTCCTTCCTCTGCCAGATGAGGTGAAAGAGTAAATAAAAGGCACACACCACCCCCGCATAATATGTGAGCTGGAAGTGTGCATGAGTTGCAGAAAGGGCCCCCAGTGCACCAGCAATCAGAAAGTATATGAAATTGTGTTTTGTAAGTCCTTTATGTAGAAATAGAAGGATAAATGGAAATAGGGCAGAGGCTAAAGACTTACCAAGATGTCCCGCATATGGCGTGGAAAGAAGTGAACCACAAGACATATATGCTATACCCCCAAGAAATGAGATATAGATGGAAAGATTCAACTCCTTCAGATACAAATACATTCCAAGCCCCGCAAGAAATATTGCAAGGACAAAGGAATATGTGAATACAATATGAACTGGGAAAATCAGGTAAAAGAGTGTATAGATGTTATAGGGGTTACCCATAGGAAGTCCACTAAAGACATTTGGATTCCACAATGGACCGCTTCCATAGTTCTTAATACAGTCTACTACCCATCGGCTTCCACAATATCCAGATAGGAGCCAGTCAGAGCCATACATCATCTTTGAGCCTGAAAGGAATGGGGTAAAGTATATTAAGGGAAGAATAAACAATATGGCAATAAATATTTTATTGAGAGTAGTCTCGGATATACCTTTCTTTATATCTTTTAATTTCTCTTTATATAGTTTTTTGCTCTTGTTCATTTTTAAGTAATATATTTCTTTATGCCTCTTGCAAAGATGGCAAAAAAGGCAAACTCTCCTATTATTGTCCAAATCCTTATGATGATAGATGTAATTATCCCAACGCTAACAGGCATGTAAAAAGCGAGAAGATAAGACAATACCCCCTCTCTCACTCCCAGCCCTCCAGGTGTAACAAAGCTTAGAAATCCAATTACCCACGCTGCCGGATATATACCGCATAATGGAAGAAGGAAAGATGATTTTATCGGGTAAAAAGAATTAATCAAGAAGTATATCCCGATAGAGGTTAGTATCCCTCCAAACAGGGAGAGTGATAAAAGTTTCAAGATCTGGCTATATTTGGGAATAACTAGTATACTTTCTCTTTTTAACTTTTTTAGTCCAAAGTTCACAACTCTCATAAAGATAGGGGGATATAGGGCAACAAAAAACAAAGGGATAAGGGCAAATAACAGGTAGAAATTTTCAGTGGACTTATCATTTAAGACAAAGGGAAATATAATAAGAGCCAAAAGCAACCTACTCAAGATAGTTATTGCTGTATTCACTACTACACAGACCCCAGCTTTCTCTCCCGGAATTTCTCCTTCCTTTTTTGAAATCCATACTCTTCCAACAATACCCCAAAGCTTTCCAGGGATATATCTTGGTAAATAAGATAGGGCTACAATTCGAAGCGATTTCGTAAGCTCTAAATCTTCTCCCACAGAAGCGAAATTTACCTTCCAAGAGAAAC
>JAYENM010000321.1:0-2450 GCA_034722095.1 Caldifarciminota bacterium
ACCTTTTTTACGCCAAAGTCATCGGTAAATTTGTATCTTATTTCAATCTCCATCTCTTTTGGTATATCAATGAATTGCGGAGGAGAGAGTATGTCTATTCTTGGGTGGTCATCAGGGTATGCATTGATTACTATTTCCTCGTCTTTTGATAGAAGTCCTGATATGCTGCCAAGCATAACATCCAAAGTGTCAGAATTTGTGATTATCAAATTGGTTTCAAAAAAAAATTCCTCAGGAATAACAGATATTGAATCTCTGTTTTTATTAATAAGGATAACCTTTTCAAGGGGAACATTGGACTCTCCCCTGAATCTCACAGATGTGCCTGTCAAACCATATATATCACCTCTATTCTGGATATATGGAGGAAGTCCTGTATAGGAAGGATATGTATACTCATATATCCAGTTTTTAAGTATCGGAGGAATTAAAACTTCTATCATTTTTTCTTCTGTCTTCACATCAGAAAGAAATGCATACACTCGTACAGATTCCCGCAAATGCTCAATTCGGTAGTGAAACATATTTGAATTTTTTGGTTTTGGAATTCTTTTTATCGTTGAATTATTCATTACAAGCCAGACCACCCTCGGAGTTATTTGCTCCGGTATTATATAGATATCCGAATATCCACCAATCTCTGTCCTATTCGGGTTAACAAGGATACCGAGTGCAAAACAAGGAGTTACAGGATGTATAAAGCGAAGGAGTGTATGTCTGTCTATTCCAAATGTAATAAACAAAGCAAGAACCAGAAAAGAAGATATACCAATGTAAAATCTCTTTATAAACAGCTGGGATAAATTGACACTTTTAAGGATCTTCAAAGTATCCTCTTCTGTTTTTTTAAGTAGTTCCAGTGAGTATCCTAAATACTCCTTTGAACTGTCGTAATCTATAACCGTTGCAAGTCTTCCTTGTAGTTCGGAATGAAGTTTTTCCAGTTTCCATGCGATTTCTGATTTTCCGGGGATTCTTGCAATATTCCAGACAAAAAAAACAACGGAACCTGAAGTGATTATTATTATCCACATAACTCGTATGAACCCCGGGAGAATAAAGAGCTTGTCAAGTATAGCAAATATAGAGAATCCCAGAAGAGGAAGTATGAGATTTTCAAGTAGTGATACCAAAAAGATATTTCTTCTCAATCTTAATACTATTTTTTCTGGACTGTGCATACAGAAGCAATTATGCAGACAAAAAGGGGAACCTCGAGGGTTGGTAAATAATCAAAATATTTCAACTAAATCTATAAGTTGGCATATCTCCCCATAAGTCTTCGAGGCCATAATAGTTTCTTTCCTCAGGCAGGAATATATGAACTACAACATCAATATAATCCATAAGTATCCAGTGCCCATATAGATAACCCTCTATGTGGGACGTCTTTATTCCCTTCTTCTTTAACTTTTGTTTAATTTCATCTATAAGCGCTCGAGAATGGGTTTCAGAGGTCGCAGTAGCAATAACAAAATACGAGATATAAGGGGATAACACGCGCCGGACGTCTATGAGCAGAATATCTTCCGCCTTCTTTTCAGAAAGAATTTTTATTATGTGTTTTGATAAGTTCTTAGGTCTCACTGTTTAGACTTATAGTCTTCTCCTAAAATCACTGTTACTTCAATAATGTGTGCAGGGTCAGCTTCGTATGCCATTTCACCCACTTGAAGTAGATAACGAATGCGTCTTGCTTTTCTCAAATTTCTGCTACTTCTATCAAGGATTACGGTATTTTTGTGCGGGGATGTGGCATCTCCTATTTGGAGTATATCGCAGCCATTTTCCCGTAAGAAATTAGCTGTCCTGCTTGCAAGACCATCAATGGATGTACCATTTAAAACCACCACCCTTATCTTCCGGGGTTCTCTTGCTATCAGTTCCTCTCGTATTTTATCTACGGAAGAGATAAGTAATAAGATGGATAACACCCCGATTATTATAATTATGACCGAAACAATTTTTTTCATATTTATCTTTTAACTAACGCCATAAACCTAAGACAAAAGACCAATGACCATGAAATAGTCATTAAGTAATTAAGTTATTAAGTCATTGTATTCCGCCAATTAAAATCTCTATCTGTCACCTTTTACATTCAACATTCAACATTTAACCTTAAACATTTAACATTTCACATTTCGCATTAAACATTTCACCCTCTCACCTCAGTAAATGGTTTTATAACCGTTCCGGGAGGTATATTGGAATTGTCAATAACAACATTCGGGCCTATTGTACATGCTTCTCCAATAGTAGTTTTTCCGTATATCGCCGTAAAAGGGTAAATTATAGTATCATTACCTATTTTGACATCATAATCAATTGCAACAGGTGGAGAGATAGTTACACCTTTCAGTTGATGTCTCTTTATAATTCTCTTCTGCATAATTCCATTCACATACGAAAGTGTAGAACGATCATTTACTCCAATAACTTCTGAACGA
>JAYENM010000321.1:2460-8303 GCA_034722095.1 Caldifarciminota bacterium
TATTTTATATCCCTTACTTCTCATATTACCAATTACATCTGTAAGGTAATATTCTCCCTGAGCATTGTCAGGATTCAGATCTTTAAGAGATTCAAATACTGCGGATGTTTCGAACATATATATGCCTGTATTAACTTCTTTTATCTCTTTTTCCTTTAAAGTGGCGTCTCTTTCCTCCACGATTTTTACGACTTTATCTCCATCTTTTACTATCCTGCCGTACGATGCAGGGTTTTCAAGAAGCATTGTAAGAATTGTACAGGATTTTTGTCTATGCGCTTCGCCCAAAGAAAGGAGAGTAGAGGAAGTAATGAGTGGAACGTCTCCAGGTAGTACAAGGATATTTTGTTCTCCACCAACTGGAGCCTCTGCAGAAAGCAATGCATCACCCGTGCCTTTTGGTGCCTTTTGGATAGCAAATTCCACACCGTCAATATCGGGTCTTTTACCTTTCTGCACAACCATAACAACTCTGTGTGGGTTAAACTCCTTAACTGCATCAACTATATACGATACCATAGGTCTTCCACATATCAAGTGAAAAACCTTCGGGATTTTAGAATGAAACCTCTTCCCCACTCCTGCGGCAAGTATGACTACTGAAAATCCAGTCATAGATTATTAAACACTGAAAATCACCGAAATAATACCCGGTAATCAATGATCGGTCATCGGTGATCAGAAAAAACAAGTGTATCAGACGATCAGAATATCAGTCGGGAGGGTATCAGTATATCAGAGCACCAGGCTGCCTGATCTTCTGGTATCCTGATATTCTGCCCATCCCTACGGATCCGTATGGACTGATCTGCTGATATTCTGATACGCTTTTACTTGATTTGCTGATAACCTGATACTCTGCCTATCCCTACGGATCCGTATGGACTGATCCACTGGTACCCTGATATACTCTGAAATTCACCAATTACCAATGAACGACTTCTGCCTTCTTCGGCGCTGTTTACTTATATTCCAGGATTATTTCTTAATCTTCACTTCATTTCCTTCACCCATTATAAGTATTGTGGGCTTATGTGCTTCTATCTTATCTGAATCTGTAATACAATAGGACATAATAAGTAATGGATCCCCTATTTCCCCTTTTCTCGCCGCTCCCCCGTTTAAAGCACACACCCGACTCCCGGGCTTCCCGGCTATGGTATAGGTTTCAAACCTTTCGCCCGTATTAAGATTTACCACCTGAACCATTTCTCCTTCGTGTATATTAGAGAGATCCAATATCTCTTTATCAATATCTATTGAACCTTCGTAATTTATATTTTTATTAGTAACAAGCATCCTGTGAATTTTAGAGTTTAATATTATCTTCTGCATCATACCCCCAAAGTTAAAATCAAAAGATTCACCCCATTCAGGCTGTGCAAAAATGTGATTTTCCCATGTTGTGGACAGGAATAAACCTTGTCCCTACACTGTAGGGACAACCCTTGCCATACGGCTCTGTGAGTGGTTGTCCGCAGGAGAGCTTTTAATGTCGATTGTGATGGAGTTAAGGCGCCTGCCTGTCATACGACCTGTATAGGTCATACGACCCGTATGGGTCATACGACCTGTATAGGCGGTAGACAGGTAAGCCTTTGGAATTAAGGCGTCAGCCTTTTATCTAAAATCCTTTCCATACGGCCCTACGGCTCGTTCACAGAATCCGTCTCAAGATCCGTATGGATATGGATATGAGATGCTGTGCAACGGTTGTTTTTGCACAACCACCATTGGTGGTTATTTCTTTTTCAAAAGCAGAATCTCTTCTACAAGTGCATCCAGAAGCTTATCTTCCTTTACTGTTTTCAAAACCTTGCCTGTTTTAAATATTACTCCCTTTCCCTTACCACCCGTAATCCCAAAATCTGCATCCCTTGCCTCACCGGGGCCATTAACAATGCACCCCATAACCGCAATTTTAATAGGCACCTGGTAATCAGCAACCGTCAATCGCTCTAACCTCTTTTTAAGGTTCTTTGTTAGATTCTCCACATCAATACTACATCTTCCACACACAGGACAAGATATTATCTCAAAATTTCTCTTTCTCAATCCGAGCGCAAACAGTATTTCCATTCCAACTCTTACCTCTTCCACCGATGATGCGGTAAGCGAAACTCTTATTGTATCTCCTATGCCGTCTACAAGCAAAGAACCGATACCTATTGCAGATTTTACAGTGCCATTGAAGGTAAGACCTGCCTCTGTAACACCAAGATGGAGGGGATATGAAAACCTTTCGTGTATTCTTTTATATGTCTCAATCGTGAATAAGGTGTTTGGCGATTTTGCAGATATTACTATATCTGTGAAATCCATATCCTCAAGTATTTCTACATTCTTTCTAACACTTTCCGTAAGTGCCTTGGGTGTCTGTCCGTATCTTTTTTCTATATCCCTCTCTATAGAACCTGAATTTACCCCTATCCTTATGGGAATATTATGCTCTTTTGCAAGTTTCACGACCGCCTTCAGTCTCTCTCTTCCACCTATATTCCCGGGATTTATCCTTATCTTGTCTATGCCCTGCTCTATCGCACCAAGTGCTATCCTATAATCAAAGTGTACATCGGCCACAAGGGGCAGGGTTGTCTCCTTCTTTATCTTCTTTATATACTTCACCGACTCTTTTGTAGGAAGGGCAATCCTCACAATATCACATCCTTCTCTCTCAAGCTTTCGTATCTCATCTACGACCCTTCCTATGTCCTCTGTAGGAGACTTTACCATAGATTGAATGGATACAGGAGCACTACCACCAATCTTTATACCTCCAACATTTACTTGTTTTGTTTGCTGCGTTTTAGACATAAGACCGACGAGGAATCATTTCAAAATTAACAATGCAAAATTATCAACTAAAAATTTGACTTGCTAATTGCTAATTTTACATTTTAATTTCTGTGGTATGGGGTCTGGATCTCAAGTTTGCTCCCTGGCAATCATTGCTCCTAACCCTGTAAGTTTCTCTTCAAGTTTTTCGTATCCTCTATCGATATGATAAATACGAAGCACCTCTGTCCTTCCTTCAGCGACTAAACCAGCAAGAACCAGTGCTGCTCCACATCTTATATCAGATGCCATAACCTCTGCACCATCTAGTTTTTTAACGCCCTTTATAACTATCATTCCTTTATCTATATTTATCTCTGCTCCCATCCTCTGGAGTTCAGATATATGATTAAATCTGTCCTCGTACATCGTCTCTTTCACAAGGCTTGTCCCATTTGCAAGGCAGAGCAAAGAACATATCTGTGGCTGGAGGTCTGTCGGAAATCCTGGATAGGGAGATGTCCGTATTTCACAGGAATGAAGTTTTCTATTACCCCTTACATATAAACCAGAAGCATCTTTGTTTATCTTGACACCCATTTCCTCAAGTTTTAATATCTCAGCTGTGGAATATTCCGCTATTGCACCTCGTAAAAATACATCTCCAGATGTTATTGCTGAAGCAATCATAAAGGTTCCTGCTTCAAGATAGTCTGGTATAATCTCATAGGTCGTAGGATGGAGTTTCTTTACACCTTTGACATAAAAGATCCCATTAGCTTCTTTAATCCTTGCACCCATAGAATTCAAGAAGTTCACCAAGTCAATTATATGTGGCTCCGTAGCAGCATTGATGATTTTTGTTTCCCCTTTAGCAAGAACAGATATCATAAGCAGATTCTCGGTTGCGGTAACAGAGCGCTCTGACAAATTAATCTCTTCTCCTTCCGGTCTTCCTTTTGCAACTATATACCCATGACTTTCTGTGATCTTCACTCCTAATGTCCTGAAGCCATTCAAATGTTCGTCTATTGGTCTTGGTCCTATCGCACATCCTCCCGGTCTTGCAACCTTTGCTTCTCCATAACGAGCAATAAGCGGTCCTGTAACAAGAAACGACGCCCTCATCTTACGAACAAGTTCGTACGGTGCCTCTGGGTTGTTTACATTGCTGGTATCAATTAATAGTTTATTTTTCTCCCGGGATATCCTTGCTCCCATATACTTCATAACGGAGAGCATCGTATCTACATCTCTAAGAAATGGAACATTATGAATAACAGACGCGCCCTCTGCGAGAAGTGTTGCAGCAATTATAGGGAGCGTGGCATTTTTTGAACCGGAAATATTTACTTCACCCTTGAGGGAATATCCACCCTCTACGACGAATTTGTGCATAAGCAGTTAATAAAAGATTACAGATTTTAGATTGTAGTCAAGACGTCATTGCGTCTTAGGGTCGTAGCGTCAATGACCTAATAACTCGATAACCTAATTACCAAATGACCTAATGACTTAATTACTTAATAACCCAATAACCTGATAGCCTACTTACCCAATGATCCACTAAATATACATCCACAGTAGCTCTGTCTGTATAGGTTATATTCTTTTGATAGTTCAACACTTCTTTTAAATCCGTCTTTCTTTTTAAAATCACACGGGAGAAATAGAAGTTTGTGTCTTTGCGCAATCTTCTCTCCAATTAGTTTTATCCTTTTAAAGCACTTATGTGGGCTGACCGAAAGTGTAGTTGTAAACTGCTTAATACCAAGTTTTTTTGCAAGGACAGCAGTCTCTTCTAATCGTAATTCATAACAGATCTCACACCTTTTCCCTCTCTCCGGTTCATCTTCCAACCCTTTTATCTTTTCAAACCATCTCGATAATTCATATTCACCCGTGTGTAATTCAAATTCCATTACCTCTGATAATTTTGCTACCTCTTTGCATCTTTTATTGTATTCAGCGGGGGGGTGTATGTTTGGATTGTAGAAATATCCTATAATATCATATCCATTCTTGCGTAATCTTTCCACACAGACAGTCGCACAGGCTGCACAACATATATGAAGAAGAGTCATCTCCAATCAAAGTATAACACAAAACAGTGCAAAAGTCAAGCAAAAAATAACCACAGAGAATTTTTGTTTAAAAAGAAAAAACTCCTTGCCCTGTTAGATGTTTACTATCTAACAGGGTGAATGCTCTCCTTCAAACTCAAGATCTATTCAATCTCAATTACTCTAAACAAATAAAAATAGTTCAACCATTTGAGCACACAGAGAATAAATAAATATTGTTTCTCCGTGTCCTCTGTGGTATAGTTTCCTATCCGTCAAGAAAATTTTGAGCTCCATTAAAGAGAAAGAGCTTAGAAATCAAGATTGATTATGAAGGACCGGTACGTGTATGGAGAAATGGGTCTGTTGTAATTCCAAAAAGATCAAAATCCTCTGCATTGGTGATTTTAACATCTGTAAATTCACCTGTTCTTGCATCTCCTTCAAAAAATACTACACCATCTATCTCGGGTGACTGCCACTGAGTTCTGCCTTCACCGGGGCCGTCCACAATGATTCTAAGGGTTCTACCAACGAGAGAGCAATTGTGTTCATATGATAGCTGCCTTGCAATCTCCATAATTATATCGTATCTCTCCTCTATCTCCTCAATAGAAAGCAGGTCTGATGAAATTCCACCTCTATATACAGGCGCCTCTTTTTCCAAAGAAAATTTAAAGAGCCCAAGTGAGTCAAATTTTACAGAAAGAGGAAAATCTATAAGTTCTGCAAACTCTTTCTCTCCTTCTTTTGGATATCCTACCATCACTTCGGACCTTATGTGC
This sequence comes from Caldifarciminota bacterium, assembly GCA_034722095.1. Taxonomy (GTDB): domain Bacteria; phylum Hydrothermota; class UBA3073; order UBA3073; family UBA3073; genus UBA3073. Next base: position 8,084 of record JAYENM010000321.1, read on the forward strand.
ATCCCCGGGATTGTCCTTAAATTTTTGACAATCTCTTCAATCCTCTCTCTTGTAACCTTTCTTCGCATTGATTTCAAGATGGAATTGGATATATGCTGAATAGGCAGGTCTACATATTTTACAATCTTTTCGCTTTCTCTAATTATATCTATTATATTATCTGTCAAATGGGCTGGATGGGCATATAACAATCTTATCCAGTCAATTCCGTCAATCATTG
>JAYENM010000322.1:0-1628 GCA_034722095.1 Caldifarciminota bacterium
CTTCCCCTCCTAAGATACAATGTGCAGTCAATGAGTACAGTTCAATTGATGTAGCGTTCCTGGGTTTCCCCGGATATCCCACTATAGGTCCTTTTGTACTCCCAGAAAGGAAGAGGGAGAATGAGGAGTAGTCACTCATTGGTGCATCTCAAGAGAGTTCCTCTCTTCCTTCTGACTGCCTCCTCTATTGTACTCCTACATCTCAGAGAGGAGTACCGCAAAGCGGGGAGGGGTGTCAACCCAAAGAAAAATGAACACACCCAGCCTCCGGCAGCCCTCTCCAGAGGGCATTAGAACCGAAAGTTCTTAAAAATACGTACAACGTACAACCTACTATCGTATAACGTCCCTTCGGTCAAATTCATACACCCAGCCTTTGGCAGCCCTCTTTAAAAGGCAATCGAATCAATCGGATAACGAAAACGGTTAACTTAGTTTTGTTCAAACAAATACAGGAAAGAATTATACTGAGGAAATTAATAAATATTCGAACAATTTTCTAAATGATCTAGGAGATATTGATGGGTTCATCCTAAAGGAAGGATCTCCATCCTGTGGATTCAAGGGGGCTAAATACTAACCTAAATTAGGAAAAGTAGCATCGAATAGCAAAGGTCCTGGTTTCGTTGGAGGAGCTATCTTAAAGCGGTTTTCTCAACATCCTAGGGATACTTAGAAATTTCAATATTAGAGAACACTTCTTGACAAGACTATTCTTAATGCCAGAAACAAGAGAACTTAAATTTGTAAAAAAATTTTGTTATTAAGATTAAAGATATAACTTTGAAGGAGGAAAACCATTGGACCTTAAAAAAATACTCACTACTGGACTATTATTGTTTGTTGTAATTAGCGTTGCTTATTTTATTTACGATGAAATGAGTTTGGTTTCTAATTCAAGTAATGTTCAAAAAGCTGAAAGTGAACAATCAGAAATAGATAAATCAGATGTTAATGACTACATGATTGTGTATTATTTCCACGGGACCTAACGCTGCCATAAATGTTTAGAGGTGGAAGCTTACATTAAGGAATGTCTTGAAACTTATTTTTCTCAAGAATTGGCTGAAGGGACAATCAAGTTGGAGGTTATTAATATTGACTATCGGGAAAATCAGGATTATATTGACAAATATTTCATAATGTACAATTCAGTTATTTTACAAAATTTCGATGATAGAGAAGCCACTGATTGGAAATACCTTGATGAAGCCTGGAATCTGGTAAACAACAAAAAAGAATTCATTGAATTCACTCGAGAAGAGATCGAGCAATTTAAGGCGGTGAAGTAATTAGAAAATCTTTTTCTACCATTATTATCTGCTTTATGGGTTGGTATTCTAACCTCAATTAGTCCAAGTCCACTAACCACAAATATTGCTGCTGTTTCTATTATCAGTAGAAATATTAAAAGCCCTGTGAAATCAATAACTTTTGGTGTTTTATATACGATTGGACGTGTGTTCACTTATGTGATTATTGGTTATATTATATTTTCAAGTTTAACCCTTGCACCAAGGATATCAATCTATCTTCAAAAATATATGGGTAAGCTTATAGGCCCAATAATGATAATAGTTGGGCTATTTTTACTAGAATTGTTGAACATCAATACTAAAGGAAAAAAT
>JAYENM010000323.1:0-8199 GCA_034722095.1 Caldifarciminota bacterium
TTCCAAAATCGCCTTGTCAAGTTCAGGAGCAAAAAATGGATTTCTGAGTTTGTAGAAGTATATTGAGGAACCAATTGTTATAATACCAATAAGGATATATATAATCCTGCGTTCCTGAGGGGTAAAAAGGGACATTGATTCTCCTTTTTTAGACGCAGATTAACACTGTAATTAAGCCATTAAGTTATTGGGTCATTAGGTCATTAAGTTATTAAAGGACTGACTGTCTGGTGATGCAGATGGCCAATGACCTAATTACTATTTCAATCTGCGTCTAATTTCAGAAATTGCTCTGCTTTCTTTGCTATACCTTCGCCAGTAAGACCTATCTTTTTAAGCAGAATATCCCTTGCGCCGTGTTCTATGAATCTGTCAGGAATTCCAAGACGGAGAAGATTCACCACCAGCTGTTTGTCTATTAGAAATTCTGCAACAGCACTGCCAAAACCTCCACTCAACGCATTCTCCTCACAGGTTATGATGTTTTTTGTCTTTTGTGCAATTTCTATGATTGTATCTCCGTCAATGGGCTTGGCAAATCTTGCATTGAATACACCTACATCAAATCCCTTTTTCTTTAACATATCACTCGCCTTAATTGATGGGTATACCATAGATCCTATAGCGAGTATAAATCCATCCCTGCCATCTCTCAGGACTTCCCCTTTCCCAATGCGAATTTTTGCAGTCTTTGCAGTAGAGCCCATTGCGCGTGTCCTTGGATATCTGATTACAATTGGACCCTTTCCGTAGTCTGTTGCTACAGTGAGCATACTTACGAGTTCATTTTCGTCTTTTGGACTCATAATAACCATATTTGGAATCATGCGGAGATAAGTTATGTCAAATGCTCCATGATGTGTTGGACCATCTTCCCCTACAAGACCTGCTCGGTCAAGACAGAAGACCACAGGAATATTCTGGAGGGCTACATCGTGGATTACCTGGTCAAAACCTCTCTGTAAGAATGTAGAATATATGGCACACACGGGCACATATCCTTCAATTGCCATACCTGAGGCAAAGGTTACTGCATGTTGCTCTGCGATGCCAACATCGAAGAACCTCTCCTTAAATCTTTCTCTGAAACAACAGAGTCCTGTACCTTCTGGCATGGCGGCTGTTATCGCAACAACCTTATCGTTTTTCTCACCAATTTCACAGAGCGTCTTTCCAAATACATCCGTGTAAGTTGGAGGGCCGCCCTTCTTGTGAGGTTCTCCTGATTCTATGTCAAAGGGTCCGAGTCCGTGGAATAACGGCAGGTTATTTCTGGCGGGTTCATATCCTCTCCCCTTTTCGGTTAATACATGTATCAAGACGGGTTCCTCTAAGTTCTTTACAGACTCAAAAGCCTCTACTAACATGGGAATGTTGTGTCCGTCAAATGGGCCTATGTATCTCAACCCAAGTTCTTCAAAGGGTATTGTAGGTATCATAAGGTTTTTCACACCTTCTCTTAATTTCCTTGCAGCAAGTCGTGCTCGCTCTGATAAGCTAGGTGGAAGTCTGCCAAGGAGTTCCCATACATCCTTCTTTAATTCGTTGTATATAGGAGCAGTAGATATCTTCAAAAGATATCTTGACATACCCCCTACATTTTCGGAGATGGACATATGATTGTCGTTAAGAATCACTATCAGTTTCTTTTTTAAAAATCCTGTCTGATTTATACCTTCATATGCCATACCTGCAGTCATTGCGCCATCTCCAATAACGCAGATAACCTCAAAATCCTCATTTTTAAGATCTCTTGCACAGGTAATTCCAAGCCCGGCAGATATTGATGTGGATGAATGTCCGGTGCCGAACACATCATATTCACTCTCCTTGCGGTGCGGGAAACCTGAGATTCCTTTATGCTGCCTCAAGGTGTGGAATTTTTCTCTCCTCCCAGTAATTATCTTGTGTGTGTAACTCTGGTGTCCTACATCCCATATTATCCTGTCTTTTGGTGCGTTAAATACTTTATGAATCGCAAGTGTCAGTTCAACAGCTCCAAGATTGGGAGCAAGGTGTCCACCCGTCTTTGAGACTACCTCTATTATGAATCTTCTTATCTCAGACGCAAGGGAATTTAGTTCATGATATGATAGTGACTTTATGTCTAAGGGCGAGTTAATATCGGAAAGCATATTCCCCCCTTGGATTTAATTTCAAATTTTAGCATAATAAAGCACACACTTCTATTCTCTTCATAAACTCACTACCCCGTTTCTTCTGTCTCCACAGCATCTTTTAATAGAAATCCTTCGTCGGTTTTTGTAAGTTCCTTTATTTTCACCTCTGCCCTGTTTAATTTCTGGCGCAGGAATAGAAGAAGTCCCTGTCCTTCCTCAAAGAGTTTAAGGGCATCATCGAGAGAAACATCTCCGTCTTCAAGTTCTTTTACTATCTTCTCAAGACGGTGTAAGGCATCCTCGAATTTTATCTCTTTCATAAATCCTCCATATAAATATCAAACCTGCCTGCCGGCAGGCAGGAATCAAATATTAAAAATCAAAATTAAGGTATAACTCAACAGATTTTTATCCTTTTATCCTTTTTATTTTTGCATCTGCACTGCCTTTTGAAAATTTTATTCTCACCATATCATCACACGAAAGCAAATCTGAATTGCTTATCACCTTCTCTTCTGGAAGTTTAAAGCATATACTGTATCCCCTTTCGAGTACCGAAACGGGCGAGAGATCAGAGAGGCGGTTCTTCAGTAGTTCAACCACCTGTCTTTTTTTGTATAAGGTATGCAAAAACCTCTCCTTCATAATCTTGTCAAGATTATTCACTGCTGTGGTTGTCTTTTCCAAAAGGTGTCTCCTCTCCCGTGCTATTGATGTACTCAGGGAAAGGAGTGTGGTATTGATGTTCAGAATAAGATTCTGGATGACGGTATCGAGTTTCCTTCCGAGTTCATCTGCCCATTGCTGGCGTTCATAGATGATATTGCAGGGCCTTGAAAGTCCATAGCTCATTTCGAAAGAAAGCAGTCTTTCCTTTAAGTTTCTGACCCTTCCTGCAACTGCATTGTATATGTGTTTTTCCATGTTACTCAGATTTAACAGGAGTTCACGAGAATCCCTGACAGCACTTTCTCCTGCAGCAGATGGTGTAGCAGCCCTTGCGTCCGCCACAAAATCAGCAACCGTATAGTCTATTTCATGGCCGACCGCCGAGAGCACAGGAATTTTTGATTCGTATATAGCCCTTGCCACAATCTCTTCGTTAAAGGGCCATAACTCCTCTATAGAGCCACCTCCTCTTGTTACTATTATCAGGTCACACAGTCCCCATTCATTGAATTCTCTTATTGCCTGAGCTATGTCCTCTTTTGCTCCTACCCCCTGGACTTTTGTATCTCTCACTATAAGCTCCACCCATCTCATTCTCTCTTTAATAATCTTCGCAAGATCTCTTATTGCCGCTCCATGAAGAGCAGTAACGACTCCTATTCTCTCTGGAAACGTCGGAATGGGTCTTTTCCTTGAAGGGTCAAACAGTCCTTCTTCCCCGAGTTTCTTCTTAAGTTCCTCAAATCTCATATAGAGATCTCCCCTGCCAAATGGGATCAATTTCCTCACCAGGAGCGAGTATCTACCGCCTTTTTCATACAGATTGAGTTCCCCGTACACCCTTACCATCATCCCATTTTTGATAAGCGAGGCAGTGATGTCCTGATCACCTTTAAATATGATGCAGGAGAGGATGGCATATTCATCCTTCAGGGAGAAGTATATATGCTGAGAGCGTGCAGGACGGAGATCTGTAATTTCCCCTTCAACCCATACCGGAGGGAACGATGCCTCGATCAAATTCTTGATCTCCTTTGTAAGTTGTGATACTGTATATACACGCATACAGGAAAATATCAAGATGCAAAATGCAAAATTACAGAGTTTACCACGAAGGCACAAAGAACACGAAGAAAGAAATAAATAAAAAACTTAGTGCCTTAGTGTCTTGGTGGTGAATCTCCTTCCACAAAGTCTTGGTTATCGGTAATCCGTGGCCCTTGGTCTTCGGTCTGTGGTCTTCGGTCTGTGGTCTTCGGTCTGTGGTCTTCGGTCTGTGGTCTTCGGTCTTCAGTCTGTTGTTCTCCTTTTCGCTGCCTTTGCCACATTCAAAAGCAGGATATAGGTTGTTACAGGTCCAACTCCGCCCGGTGTAGGTGTAATCATGCCTGCTACCCTTCTCGTATCCTCAAAGTCCACATCTCCTACAACCCTGCCATCCTTTACATTTATCCCAACATCTATCACAGTCGTACCGGGCCTAACCATATCGGCCTTCAAAAACTGCGGAGATCCAACCGCAATGATAAGTATATCAGCGGTTCTTGTATATGATGCAAGATTTTTTGTCTTTGAATGGCAGACGGTTACAGTAGCATCTACACCCTTTTTTAAGAGAAGCAATGCAAGAGGCTTGCCCACAACATCACTTCTGCCGAGTATGACAACATTCCTTCCTGCTGTTTCTAAATTGAATTCCTTGATTATTTCTATTACAGCACCTGGAGTTGGCGGGGTATATATTACATCTCCTGTAACGAGCCTGCCAAGATTTTTATCCGTAATGCAGTCCACATCCTTTATTGGATTTATAATATTCCTGATGCCTTTCTTTTGAAGGGGAAGAGGTATCGGTCGTGAGATGATAATCCCGTCTATATCATTATCCTGATTGAGGGTCTCTATAAAGGAGACAGCATCGTGGATGGATACATCCTTCAGAATTTCTTTTTTGACCCTTACTTTTGTCTTTTCTGCTGCTCTTTCGATACTCCTGAAGTATGAAAGCGTAGATCCGTCTTCTGAAAAGCCAACACAACACAGAAGGGGGGGGTTTTTACCACCCCCGCTCAACGCCACAATCTCGTTTTGCAATCTCTTACAGATATTCTTCGTTTCAAGAATCATAATTTGACGTCAAGAATATGCAGGGCTAAAGCCCTGCCCTACGTTTTCTTTATTTCTTGCTAGTTCCTATTAGTCCAGTTCGTTCAATAAAATAGGCAATTTTTAGCAGGGTTCCTTCTTCCAATCTCCTGCCTACCAGTTGAACTCCTACCGGAAGGCCATTTCTGTATCCTGCAGGAATTGATATTGCAGGGAGCCCGGCAAGTGACACAGAGACGGTGCACAAATCAGACATATACATACTGATGGGGTTGGTTATTTTTTCTCCTATTTTGAATGGCAATGTGGGCGATGTCGGTAAAAGCACTGCATCCACTCTTTTCAGTATCTCCTCGAAATCTATCCTTATCTTCTGTCTTGTCTTTATTGCTTTATCATAGTATTTATCCTTGTACCCAGCACGCAGACTAAATGTTCCAAGCATAATTCTGCGTTTTACCTCTTCACCGAATCCTTTGTTTCTTCTCATTTCATACATCTCCCTGAGCGCATTATATTCATCCCCTCCTGTCCAACCGTATCTGATGCCATCATATCTTGCAAGGTTGGAGGATGCCTCAGATGTCGCAATTATATAGTATACAGGGATACAGACATCAAACCCTGCAATATCAACATCCTCCAACTGGATACCAGTGGATTTAACTCCATCCGTAAATTCGTCCATCACATCCCTCACATCCTGTTCAATCCTCTCCATCAGCTTTCCCCTTACAACCCCGATTCTTATATTCTCCATACCCTTGGTTAATTCATAGTAATATTGAGACACATCTTCAGGGAGTGATGTAGAGTCCATAGGGTCAAACCCTGCTATTGCCTCCATTATTATAGATGAATCAACCGCATTATGGGTGATAGGTCCTATACAATCAAGAGAAGACGCAAACGCCACCAGTCCGTATCTTGAAACCCTTCCATATGTAGGCTTCAACCCAAATACGCCACAAAATGAGGCGGGTTGTCTTATAGACCCTCCTGTATCAGAACCAAGTGCAGCGACAGCTTCAAGTGCGGCAACTGCGGCAGCAGAACCTCCGCTTGAACCACCCGGAACATACTCACTATTGTGGGGATTTTTTGTAGAGGTGTAGAACGATGTTTCTGTAGAGGAACCCATCGCAAATTCATCGAGGTTGGTCTTCCCGATAATAACTACACCTCTATCTTCCAGTCTCTTTACAACGGTTGCAGAATAGGGAGATGTAAAATTACAGAGCATCCTCGAACCGCAGGTTGTACTGTGTCCTTCAACGCAGATGTTATCCTTGACTGCGATAGGAATTCCTGTCAGAATATCTATATCCTTCCCCTTTTTTATTCTTTTTTGTATCTTCTTTGCTTTGTTATATGAATCTTCCTTGAAGAGTGTTATGAAGGTATTGAGGGAATTTCGTTCTATTTTCTCGTATGCCTCATCTAATAATGTCCGTACCTGTATATCCCCCTTCTTAAGGGAAAGATGAATATCCGGAATGTTCAATGCAAGAAGGTTTTCCATTGCTATATGACCTTTGGTACCCTGTAATACCTTCCTTCTGATGGCCTTATAGGTTTATGTAAGTCAATCCGTGCCTCATCCTTTCTCAGGGGTGTATAGTGTTCTGCATGTTTTGTATCGCTTGCCTTATATAGGGGAATAGTGCTGATCGTATCCATATAGGCGAGAATTCTGCCAAATTCATCGGCAAACTTTTCTATCTTGTCCACAGGTATTTTTATATTTGCGAGTTCAGAAATATTTTTTACCTCTTTCTTCAAGTCCATTTGTTACTCTCAGTCTAAGAAACTATAATTTATAAGATTATATTCCTTATCATTTATAATTGCCTTTGATAGCCCTACACCTTTCTTATACCATTCCTTAGATTCTACTGTACTGTCCTCATTTCCAAATTGATGGGATGAGAAATTTATCCGGGTAGTGCGTTCAACTGCATAACAGTCTCCCGAATGTTCAACAATCCTACCTAAAGTATGGATAGAGAAGCAGATTTCATCACCGAATACAGTATCATTCACCATGTAAGTTTCATTCCATTCATCACCGGTAAGGAGATGTCCGGGCAGGTAGTAAGTCCATAAAAAGAGGGTGTCTTCTTTATTTCCGTTGTTTATTGTTGTAAGAAACAGCCTATCTATCTCCTGGACACCCTTATAAAAAAATTCCTCCCGTACTCCTGTATAGAGAACATAGGCATACCTTGACGCTATCAATCTTGCTTCACCTCCGTACACCTCAATGGTATCACCGTCCGAGGAATAATACCACAGGCATTTCCTATCGATTGGGAAGTAGTCAGAAGCGATCTGTTGCAGAAGATTACTCTCTTTACATCCTGAAAAGATTAAAAGTAACACCAATCCCAATCCCCCGAGGTATCGAAGTGTAAAAGATGTTTGCATAGCCTCCTCCATTACCCAATGGTATTAAAATTCCCATCAGAAATCCAAGTCCGTTCTCACTCTCCTGTCCTTCACCTTCTTTTGCAACTATGATGTGGTATGCTGTCTTAAGCTCAAATACCTTGTATTTTACTCCAAATATAGCACGGTATATATTGATGTTTGACGGCGGCACTCCAAGAGAAGCAACCCCTATTCCAAGTAAGGGTTTGATGTCCCTGCCCCCACATATAGAAAAATCCAGGTAACTACCTATAGGTAGTTCGTTGCCTATTTCACCGAGAGGAATTTGCATCCCTCCACCAGTATATATCTCCATAGAGGCACAGAAGGCAGGCACCAAAAGAAGAGTAAATAGTCGGCGATTGTAAAACATACTTATATAGAATATAATCTCGAGTTATGCGTTGAGAAAGCACAAGATTATCTCAAGAGTAGAAAGGTGGTTAGTTTGTTAGAATCTAACAAACTATGAGCCTTCCAACTAACAGACTAGTTTTTTAATTATAACATAAATTATAAGAAAATGCAAGTTTTTTTCTTGACAAAATAATCTTTTTATGATATACTATTGATTGTATCTTTACTTACTACTTCTCTGGGGTTAAAGTCTTCGAGATACTGAAGATTTTGGTACTGTCAAGAATAATATGAAAGGATATGAAAGAAACCACAGTCATACGACCCGTCCTTACGGATCCGTATGGATATGGGAGGGCATTCACCCCGTTAGATGTTTACTATCTAGCGGGGCAGGGAGATAAAATTAATTCTCTGTGCTCTCCAGACACTGTCTTACATGATTTAACAGGGATTTTAAGAGAACTTATCCATGCGGATCCGTAGGGAAGAGAAAAGAAATAAAAAAGAAACAATA
>JAYENM010000324.1:0-1608 GCA_034722095.1 Caldifarciminota bacterium
CAACCATAGAGGTCTTTCCTGAATATATGGATGGACTCCAGGATTTAGATGGTTTTTCACATATTATTGTATTGACTCATTTCCATCTTATTAAGGACTACAAACTGAAGGTAATACCATATATGGATAATAAGAAAAGGGGTGTATTCGCAACAAGAGCACCGGCAAGGCCTAATCCCATCGGTCTATCAATAGTAAGATTAATGAAAATAGATGAGAATATACTTCATATAAGAGACATTGATATTATAGATAAAACACCAATTCTTGATATAAAACCATTTGTACATTCCTTTAATACTGATGATTCCATAACAATAGGCTGGCTTGATAAACAGATACATAAACTACCTGAGTCAAAGGACGACAGCAGATTCATCCCTTCTAATCCTTCTCCCCATGAGGAAGAAGATAAATGAGGGGGGGGAATTCTCTTATTGACTTTTCTGTGAAATCTATTATAATAAAACAAAATGAAGATAATGATTATCGGAGGAGGAGGAAGGGAACATTCCCTTGGCTGGACGCTTGCAAAGAGTTATGAAGGAAGAGATTTTTACTTCGTGCCAGGGAATGGAGGAACAATCACAATCGGACAAAATGTCACCAATCTGGGAGACTATGAATCCATTATAAAATTTGCATCAGAAAACAGTATAGATTTTACTGTTGTAGGTCCTGAAAAACCTCTGGTTGAAGGTATTGTTGACAGATTCAGGGAAAAAGGGCTCAAGATATTCGGACCTGATAAAAAAGCGTCAAGATTAGAAGGAAGCAAGGTTTTCGCAAAGGATGTGATGGATAAAGCCAGTGTTCCAACTGCATCTTTTGAAATCTTTGACGATTTCAATACTGCAAAAAGATATGTGGAAAAAAGAGAGAGCCCTTTTGTTGTAAAAACAGATGGTCTTGCGGCAGGAAAGGGTGCATTTGTATGCCCAACCACCGAAAATGGATTGGAAGCGCTGGAGACAATAATGGAGAAGAAAAAGTTTGGAGAGTCAGGGAATGTGGTAGTGATTGAAGACCAGGTTTTTGGAGAAGAGGTATCGATGCTTGCGCTCATATCCGGGGACAAGATTCTACCTTTTATCCCTTCACAGGACCATAAGCAACTATATGATGGAGATAAGGGACCAAATACTGGAGGTATGGGAGCCTATGCACCTGTGCCATTCCTGAAAAAGGGTGAAATCTCAGAGATCAAAAAAAGGATATTTCAGCCTACTATAAAGGAATTAAGAAAAAGAGGAATAGAATATAATGGTGTTCTCTACGCAGGACTTATGATAACCAAAGAAGGACCAAGAGTTCTTGAATTCAATGTCCGCTTTGGAGACCCGGAAACACAGGCAATATTGCCATTATTGAAGGAAGACTTTTTAGAATTACTAATAAAAACGAATAATGGAGAACTCCCGGATAAACTAAAATGGGACAACCGATTTGCAGTTGCCACCGTTCTTGCTTCTGGAGGTTATCCCATGAATTATGAAAAAGGATTCGAGATAGTAATCCGTGACAATCCATGTATATTGTTCCATGCAGGGACCAGAATAGAGGACCGCATTCTATATACCGATGGGGGGAGAGTACTTTCCGCTGTAG
>JAYENM010000325.1:0-1603 GCA_034722095.1 Caldifarciminota bacterium
CAACGGGTAAATCTATCTCCAAATCATCGGCAAGAAGGATTGTTCAACTCTCTAACAGAAGTCCCTATCACATACAACTACTTTGTTTCCATCTCTGGTTAGTAAGTGGAAAGAAGATAGACAAAATACAGATTGATAAGGCACTTGACGAGGTTTTGAGCGCTCAGAATGAGTTGTATTACAGTTGGTATGATTCACTCTCATTGTATCAGAAGGCTGTCCTTTTGGCCCTTTCGCAGGAGAGGGAGATATTTTCCCAAGATGCAATACTGACCTATGGATTGAAAAATCCCTCTACAACCCAGGCATCGGTGAAGGCACTATTGAGGAATAATCTGATTATAAAGACAAAAGAGGGATACGAAATCTTCGACCCGTTCTTTAAGTTATGGCTGATGAAGAGATGATTGCCCACGAAGGACACGTATAACAAGGAAAAAGGATAAAGGAAAAAGGGAAAAAACAGTACGCGGAAGACACTAAAGCTAAAGAGAGAAAATCAACAGGGACTAGGACGAGACTTCTGCACAGCATTCTTCGAATAAGAGACAGCACGAATTGAATTCGTGCCTACAAGCTTAATTAGAGATTGGTCATTTTTGCATTAGACATTGGTTAGACATTCCTGCCTGACGGCAGGCAGGCGGCATTAGAAATTAGACATTGATCTATTACCTTTCCGTGCCCTCCGTGGGAGTTAAAAAATTTTCTTGACAAAACTCCAAATTTGTGATATAATGGTGACAGAAACTTTGCATTTTGCGTCAGTATATTGACAATATTTATGGAACTTAGTCTTTTGCTTGAGCAAAACCGTTTTTGGGAGGATAGGGCTGCTTTGAAGTCAGACCCTCATATCAAGGCATTGTCAGTTTCTCCGCTTAAAATAACACATCCAGCAGCAGGCAGGATAAGTCTCAATGAAGATAGGGTGTATATAATCCGTGGACCGAGACAGGTTGGCAAGACTACCCTACTTAAGGCAACTATCAAAAAACTTCTTGACAAAAACATTGACCCAAGAAGAGTTCTTTATTTTGCCTTCGACATCGGAGGTATAAAGGACAACCGGGATGTTCTGGATTTGTTAAAGACATATCTGGGCTGGATACGGAGATATACTCACAAAAGAGTCTGGATACTGCTTGATGAGGTGACATACACACCCGATTGGAGCACTGGAGTGAAAGCCGCTTTTGACCTTGGTATTCTTGGAAATGTGACCCTTGTTGCTACGGGTTCATCCAGTATAGATTTGAAAAAAGGTGGAGATAGGTTGCCATGTCGGAGAGGTATAGGACCCGAAAAAAATGATATTGAAATGTTGCCACTATCTTTCCGAAGTTTTCTTGCTTCCGTCCAGCCAGGTATTGAAATACCCACCATATCAGGCTTTTCTTGCGGGGACATTCATGATACAGTAACACAAATTTCTTTTCATGGCAACATTATAAAAAGAGCATTTGAGATATACCTTATTTGTGGTGGGTATCCTCTGTCAATGGTATCCTACCATAAAGACGAAAAGATTGATGAATCAGTTTTTTATACTTATCTTCAAACAATTCTGGGTGACATTGCCAAGGGAGGCAAGAGGGAGATT
>JAYENM010000326.1:0-1601 GCA_034722095.1 Caldifarciminota bacterium
GGACTGGGGGAAAGAATAACCGGGAATGACTTTTTAAATCAGTTTGGGGGGAAACCATCCTCTTTGGAGGGGGTAGATACCATCACTGGGGCGACTATCTCCTCCGGTGCGGTTATTGGCCAGATAAAAAAAGATTCCTTAGCTATCGTTAATTTAATGAAAACCAACAAAATATGAACTTGAAGCAAGATTTCCTCAGGGGTATCTGGGAGCAAAACCCTACCTTTAGATTAGTTTTAGGGATGTGCCCAACTCTGGCGGTAACCAATATGGCCATTAATGGGGTGGCTATGGGTCTAGCCACCTTGTTTGTTCTCGTAGCCTCTGCTTTAATTGTTTCTTTGATAAAGAATTTTATTCCCTCTCGAGTCAGGATTCCCTCCTACATCCTGGTCATTGCCACTTTTGTTACCCTCATAGATTATCTCTTTGCTGCATTTTCTCCCCAAATTCATAAAGTTTTAGGAATTTATATTCCCTTGATTGTGGTAAATTGTATCATCTTGGGGAGAATGGAAGTAGTTGCTTCTAAAAGCCCCCTGTCCAATTCCTTAGCCGATGCTCTGGGAATGGGCTTAGGTTTCACCTTATCCCTGACGACTTTAGGTATGATTAGAGAACTCCTGGGCTTTGGAACAATCTTTGGAATAACTTTCTTAGGTTCTTGGTACCCACAGATGTTAGTGATGAAGTTACCAACTGGTGCTTTTATCACCTTGGGGTTAATGTTTGCTTTAGTAAATAAGGTCAGTAAAAAAACATCACCTTCCTTTGAAAGATGATGTTTTCCCCCTGCAGGGGATACCCTTTAGGGTAAACTCGTATACTTCCCAACTTGTTTGGGAAGGTTATGACTAAAAGGCATTTAACTTTCGTATACGATAAGAAAAAATGAACTTAATAACAATTTTTATTGCCGCGGCATTCGTCAATAATTTTATCTTTTATCGATTCCTCGGGATCTGTCCCTTTTTAGGAGTTTCCAAGCGGACTGAATCGGCCGTTGGGATGGGGGCGGCGGTGACTTTTGTTATGGTAGTCGCCAGCATAGCGACCTGGTTGATTCAACACTGGCTCTTGGTGCCTTTCAACTTACCTTTTTTGCGATATGTGACCTTTATTCTAGTGATTGCCTCTTTAGTCCAGATAATCGAGATTTACCTGCGCAAGGAGCAGGAAAAATTATATGAAAGCTTCGGTATTTACCTGCCTTTAATCACCACTAATTGTGCCATCCTGGGTTTGGTTTTGCTTAACGTGATAAAAGATTATAATTTCTTTGAGAGCATTACCTTTGCCATAGGAGCCGGTTTTGGGTTTATTATGGCTTTGGTAATCATGTCAGGCATCCGGGAAAGATTGGAGTTAGCAGAAGTTCCAGAGACTTTACAAGGGGTTCCCATAGCTTTAATCGTGGCTGGGTTATTAGCTTTGGCCTTTGGCGGATTTTCCGGGATGTTGTGAAAAATGTTATTTTTATACAATGAAGTATAATATAGTTATACTACTAAGTATAAAATGTTAAAACTAAAAAGTAAGATTGGACCAAAAGGGCAAGTTGTTATACCGAAGCCCATAAGAGATAGTTTTGGTTTTGAACC
>JAYENM010000327.1:0-1588 GCA_034722095.1 Caldifarciminota bacterium
GCTGTAACGGCCCTCACGGTGACTACAATGCTGGCCTAACCCAAACGCCACATTTCAAGCATCATATTCATCAGGCAAAAGCAGAAAACCTTGAGAAAGGGCTAAAGCCGGAAAGATACTCTGAAGAAATTGACGCGTATGCTTCCTACGAGGAGGCACTGCAGTATTTCCTTAAATATGTAACCGTAACAAATTCACATCAGTTTCCAGAACTATTACAACTGAAAATGGATTTATAGGATAAAGGAAAGTAATTATGGAACAATATTTGGAATTGCTCAAATCCCAATTTAATGATCACATTGGTTTTCGAGAAAGAAGACTCGGTATTATGCAGCTTATTTTACCATTATATTACGAAGACGGTGATATGGTCGATATTTTTCTGGAAAAAGCTCCTGATGGTGACGGTAAAATTCGTATTGCAGACCACGGAATGGCTTTAATGCGCCTCTCTTACTCATATGAATTAAATACCGATAGAAAACTCGAAATATTTCATAGAATTCTTTCAGAGAATCAAGTTTCAGAAGAAAATGGAAAATTGTATTTAGATATCGAACCCGAAAGACTTTACCCAGCCATCATGCAGTTTGCCCAAACATTAGCAAAAGTCTCTAATATGCAACTGTACAAAAGGGAAGTTATTCGAAGTATGTTCTTCGAAATGCTCGAAGAGTATATAATGACCGATTTAAGAAGGTTTAACCCTCAGAAATCCTACTTCCCCCTACCTAATCACGAAGAATACGAAGTTGACTATTGTTTCAATAGTCGCCCTAAGCCTATCTTCTTATTCGGCGTAAATAATAAAGCTCCTGCAAGGTTAACCACTGTTGCTTGTCAAAAGTTCATCATTGAGAAAATTCCTTTCAGAAGTGTCATTGTATTAGAAAACCTCGATATCTTAAGTAAAAAAGATCAAGCTCGTCTCATGGCTGTTGCTGACAAACAGTTTCCCACGCTTGATTATTTCAAAGATAATGCAGTTACTTTCCTAGAGAGAGAATTAGAGGAACTACCTAAAATATAACACAATCTTAACTTTCACCACAAAGCCCAGAATAGTTCTTCCTAATATCTTGCTCCACTCCCAATCTTCCAGCTTTTTTTGCGTTAGGGGTGTAGTGGACTGCATACCTAAGATTCTCATCTTCGCATTCCTTTTCATCTATCCAACATTCTTTCCTCTCATGGTGCTCAACTCTAAACTTAACTTCCTTAGCTTCACCCACATCTAAAAGGTATAAACCGTCTTCACGCTTACATAGTATTGCGTAGACTCCTGAATTATCTTTCAATGTAATAGTAAATCTATAAGGACCTTTAAACTCGTACTCCTTCCCCCTTTTGCCCTTCAACGTTATACTCATCATTTCCTCCTCGTAAACTTCTTGGTTTTGCAAAATGATAAGCTAAAAGGCATCCTTTGTCACCCCCCCCTACGGTTCACATTACCTCATATGTACTATGCAACCAACTGCGTCTCATGTTGGCCTTCGTCCCGAACGGCGGGACTGTCGTCTAGTTTAGGTTGTCTGATTATAGACAATTTCTGATAGGGCGTCAAGTACCCGATTCCTCCGTG
>JAYENM010000328.1:0-1583 GCA_034722095.1 Caldifarciminota bacterium
GACCGTTATGCGAAATTTGGCTGAAAGCCAATTTGATAAAAAAATGGAAAAATCTATGATAAAATATCAAAAAAATAATCACTTTAGAAAATGAAATTGAAGCTAGACTTCTAGCATCTATACTTGATCAAGAAAATATTCCTTATTTACTAAAATCATATCATGATTCTGCATATGATGGCTTGTGGCAAATGCAAAAAGGTTGGGGGTACATAGAAGCTCCTGAGAATTTTAAAGGTAAAATTATTTCTATATATCAAGGTATCAAAGAAAAAAAGTAAAATTCGGCCAAATTGGATGGGAACCAACGGAAAATAAAAGAAGTAAAATTATTGCTAATATAGTCCTCTGGTGTGCAATAATTGCTGCAGTTGTTATTGCATTGATTTAGAAGTTAGTAATGGTGCTTAACAAGAGTTAGTGAAGTGAACAACAGGACTAAAAAATCACTTCGCCTAACGGAAGTAAGAAAAGATGAACTACAACAAGTATGTTGAAGATTTGCATAGGAATTTTAGTGTTTTCGATGAAGATCGATCGTTATTTGAGAAGATTATCGAAACATCCACAGAGAGACGAGAAGATATATTAAGAGATATACATATATTGAGAGAGCGTGTAGGCTTAGCTTATGCACTCTTAGCTTTATACCGTCAGCAAGTTAATAGTGGATTTGTATTATTTGATCCCTTAAAACCTGAGAGGAAAGAAGAGAAAAGATTCTTTGACCTTGACACTGGTATTACTTTTCGTTTGGAGTGGAATCCAGATCGGGAGCTAAGACACGATCACCAACTACTCATAGAACGAAAAGTTATCGCAGAGGATGTTGATAAAACTAAATTGATTAATCCAGACAAAAAAGGAGAACCTTGCTTTTTATGCGAGTATAATATTAAGAGACAAAATCCTGGAGAGATACTGCTTGAAATTGATCTTGCTGGTGATAAATATTATGCGGGGGCAAATTTTGCTTATATAACCAATAATCATTTTACAATAATGAGCGCAGAGCATCAGCCTCAACAATATCGAAAAAAGATCATTGAGGTGTTAAATGATTTTATAGATAAGACGGATGGTTATTTCAGGGCAATATTTAATGGATTGGCGGGGGCTTCCATTGAAGAGCATGAACATCTACAGGTAACTACTGAGAAATTTCCGATCGAGGAGATAGAGATTGAAAATAAGAATATTGTGTATAACAATAATGACATAAGAATTTCACAGCCAAAATATTATGTTCCTATCTGGATAGTCGAGGGGCGAGATAAAACAAAGATTGAGATTGCAGCTGATAGAATCATTGGAGCGTGGCACAGGTTAAACGAACAGGATCATACAGAAAATATTATCTCTGCCAAGTCTGGGTATCTATACCGAACATTTGTGATATTGAGGGACAAAAACAAGTTAGCTGGGAATAAGATGGGGAAAAAAGGGGCTATGGCCGCTTTTGAAACAGGAGGAAATATTATATTATCCTACGAACCAAGGGTTAAGAGCAAGAGAGAAACAAATGAGAGAGAAACCTTTGATAGAGCAAATCTTGAAACGGTAAAACGGCTGTTAAAAGAGAT
>JAYENM010000329.1:0-1580 GCA_034722095.1 Caldifarciminota bacterium
CAAATGAGTATGGGAAAGAGCAACGAGGCAAGAAAGTTTTATATGATGGTGATAGAGAGGAGAGATGATTCTCTTCTCGTAAAAGAAGCAAAGAGAAAACTTGAAGAGATAAAATAAAAGGGAAAAATGCTCCAAATATTATTTTTTATAATACTTCAGGTACCCGAGCTTGAACTTCCTCAGGTAACGATATACGGGGAAAGACCCGGATTAGAAGTCGTAAAAGGGAGTTTATTGCCTGACAGCGTATTCCCTCTCCCTGAAATTAATGAATATATTCCCGGGACAGTAAAATTAAGGGCAATAGATGTTGTGCGTAGAAAAGACTACACCGTGAGACTTCGAGCAGAGGCAGGTTCTTCTGGAAAGATAAGGGCTTACGGTGGATTTAATCAATACTCTCTATCTGTGGTGTATGACAGGGATGTAACAGGACTAAAAGAAAGAATAGGATTACATTTGGGTTTGCCATATATAAGAGTCTATCATGAAAATGCCTCTTTCAAGGGAGGAGAGAGACTCTTGGGCAAAAGATACACCGAAACAGGGTTAAAATTCTCGTTTATCAGGATACCTTTTCGGGTTGACGGAGGCATTGCAAGAAGTATCTTATCCACAGATGAGGATAATTCAGTCACCTTTGATGCGACATACAATATTTCCCATCTGGATATCACAAACAAGACAAAAGTCTACATAAACGAAGATTTTATATCTTCATTTTCTATCAAGTTTCCCTTGTATATAAGCAGTTTCACACTCTCTCCCGGTGTATTTACTGCGCTGGGTAATACAAGCAACCTAAGTAGAATATACCCTGTGTTCTCTGCAACAAGTGCATTTTCCAATTTTACTCTGTACCTGTCTTATTCTCCTTATACGACTATTCTAGATAGAAATAAACTGCTAACTATAAATCCATTCTGCAGTGAATCCCATTACGGATTAAATACAGGTTCTCTTATTGAATTTGCATTGAGCTCCCGGTACAGCAGAATAAAGGCAGGATATCAAGAAAACTATCCAGTATTTCATTATGACACAACTGCGTATTTCATTAAAGATACCAGTATATATTTTATAGAAGCTCGAACTAACTGGAATGGATTTACATTAGATATGCAATATCGCCACAACGTGTCAGATTATATGCCGTATCTTTCTATATCGCCGGGAGTTACGCTGAAATGGAGAGGGCTTGATTGTAGTCTATCCTCCCCCGTCGTATTTAGAGGGGACCCGGCAGGAAGCTATATTACACCAACCATATCGCTTTTATACACTGTCTTTCGGAATCTCTCTCTCGTCTTTGATACAAGAATCCCATTAGGTGAATCGGTACAGTGGAGGGGGTGTTATAATGAGCGTGTAAGGGTATATCTCGGTGTTGCATTAAATCTATAAACAAAATTGCTCACTCTGTTTGAGAGAAACCACAGAGAGCATAGAGGAATCAATTCAGAATTATCAATTAGCAATGCAAAACTATCAATCTCAAGATCCGTATGGATTTGCGAAAAATCATTTTAAAATTGGGGAATGTTCCAAAGTGACGTGATAGCATTAAAATCATCTGTAGT
>JAYENM010000330.1:0-1573 GCA_034722095.1 Caldifarciminota bacterium
GTGGGAGTGGTTATGTCAACGGACGGAGGACTGTCATCTATTATAAAGCGTTTTATGGTATAAGGCGCTATTTCCCAATTACCGTCGCCGCTGGCATCGGAAAGCCTTGAATCGTCCATTGTTTTTACTTCAATACTGTATTCCCTGTCTCCTCCGGGCCAGCTTATATCTGTCATATAATACCAGTCCCATGTCTGTCCCGTATCATAAGAATTTGAGGCTCCCTGCCACGCGGTATTTTCATCTACCGTGTGAGAGCTAAAACTCGCGCCTGTCCAGTAATATGTGTCATTGCTCAATAAATATGAAAGCCTTATATAAGCGCCGCCCGCTTGCGGTATTCCCGCGTATGTGTCAGCCGGATTTTCAATTACGGTTCCTTCAATTTGCGTATTATTTCCCGTCTGTCCCATATCGGCGCTTTGATATCTTCCGCTTTGTCCGTCGCCATTATCAAGCGGCCTTGAAATTGAGGAAGACGGCTTCTCTTTATCAATTCCGATTACCATGGAGCTTATGTCCACTGTTAAAACGGTCTGTAAATTATCAGCCACATCCTGAGCCCTTGTCAAAATCAAATAATTGGCATTGGACGCGAAATCGTCATCCAATCCCGCCGGGGAATATATCCAGCTTGTGGCGTCGGGGGATAAAAATCCGTTCCCGCCGTCAATATTTATCCAATTTATTGTTCCCAACTCAAAACTTGTCCCGCTATACCAAAAACCGGTTTCCTCTTTCTTTATGGCTATTTCCACTGTTTTGTTCTTGCCATTATCGTAAGTTGTTCCCGATATGGCGCCGAGGCTTCTGACTGTTTCGGTTGACGGAATTAAAATTTCCGCCACCGGCGTGCTTATATCAATTGTAAATTGGAAATAAGGCGAAGGCTTTGTTTTGATATTTCCCGCCTTATCCGTAATTTTTACCCGCACTTCATACGATATGTCGGTTTCCCAAGGCGGAAGCTGCGTATTCAAATACCAATATTCCTCATTCTCGTCAAAATTTCCGTCATCGGCGTTTACCACAAGCCAGCTTGATGAAGCCACCCAGAAAGCTCCGTCCCAGTAGCGCGCCGTATTTCCCGTTGAAATCGCCACTTGGACATCCGTAATATAGCCCAAACCGGCATCGCTCGCGGTTCCCATTATTTGAGGAAATGGATTTTCATATTCGGCATTGGGATTTATTAGGGTTGAATCGGGCACATCTCCGTCTATATGAAAATATCTGGCTTCAAACGGCGTAGGCTCGGCTATATCCTCGCTGTCATTATGGCCCCTGACTTTAATTTCGAATTTATTTGTTCCCGCCGGCCAAATATTGCCTATATTATTGCTCCACGCCAAATCATCCGTTCCTATAAAGCCGCAAGTGGACTCGCCAATCACATAAGTGGAGTCCGTACAGCCCGCCAAATAGGTAACGGTTGAAATCCACGCCGCGCCCGTCCAAACTTCATCGGGCTCGGTCGTTATATTGATTATCCTTGTTTGAACCGTGGTGGCATATAAAACGCTTCCGATTACCGCCGTAAAATCGGCGGGTTTATAGTAAGGCTGGCCCGCTG
>JAYENM010000331.1:0-7927 GCA_034722095.1 Caldifarciminota bacterium
ACGGGAAGTATGCCAAAAGAGATGGCGGAGAAATATGGTGTAATTGTAGTACCATATTATGTGATATACGATGACAAGGCCCACAGAGAGACATTTGATTTTGACACCTTCAACTACTACAAAAATTTAATGCCTAGAGACAAAATTCCTACAACATCACAGCCGTCTCTGGAGGATTTCTCAAAAATCTACAAAGAGACACTTGAAAATTACGACAGTATAATACACTTTACCATATCATCTAAACTGAGCAGGGGATATGAGACTGCCAAAAAAGCCAGCGAGAAATTTGAAAAGGGCAGAACATATGTATACGATACATTCACTGCATGTGGAAAACAGACATTTCTTGCAGTAGAAGCGACAAGAAGAAGAGATCGCGGCGAAGGAATGGAAGAGATTATAGAAGGTGTAAGGAGTGAGGATAAATTCATGGAAGTATTTGTAATTTTTGAGACACTTAAGTATCTTGCAAAAGGTGGAAGGATAGGACGGGCGCAATCACTTATAGGCGGGTTGCTTTCCATAAAACCTATTCTGGGGACAAAGGATGGTATAACTACCCCGTTCGGCAAGGTGAGAACACACAGCCAGGGGCTAAACTGGATAACTGAGAGAATAAAAAAGAACATAGAATTGACAGGCAGGAAAAAGGTTATTGCAATGGTTGAGGATGCTGCAAATGATGAATGGGCTGAGAAGGCAGAAGAACGATTGAGAAGTGAATTCGATATAGTAGAACTGTGGAGAACAAGGATGAGTGTAGTAATTGGCACTCACATAGGTCCCGGTGCCTGGGGTATTTCATATCATCTTTTGCCAGATTAATCGTCGTCTAAATAAACCTTACAGGCTGTGCAAAAAGTAGGGATCTGGTAGCCGCAGACTTCAGTCTGCGAATAGAAGATGCTGTTCTGGACTCAATTTGCGCAACTTATCCCCAGGATCCGCATGGAAAGGTTGCGACTACCATGTTGAAATTTGACTTTTTGCACAGCCTGCTTAGTATTTCAAAGCTGATAATAGCCTTTATCCCTATATTCAACATATCTTACCTTATTTTCTTTTTGCAGCAGAGAGAGCCATTTTATAACCTCGTTTGGATGTATTCCCAGACAGGCAGAGATATCTAAAAGGGTAGATGGACGCCTTCTTACAAGTTCAAGTATCTGTTCCTCAACATCTTCAGGGCAAGGCCTTTTTGCCTTTGCCTTGAACTCCGGGATAATCTCACAATTCTTGCCAAAACTAATTTTAATTCTTTGTAACTCACTCTCGTTTATAGGGTGGCAATATTTTTCCGTTGGTGGACGAACTACGGTATTCAACTGAATCCTATTAGGATTTATCTTCGAAATAATAAAATTTAACAGACCTATCTCCTTGATGTTATCGTTTATCTCCTTGATAAACATCACTTCAAGCCATATATCTCCCTTGAATTCCTCTCTAAATTTCAACAATCCCGTTACCATTCTATCAAACTCAACTGCAGAATGTGGACGGTTTATCCTTGAAAAGGTTTCAGGAGAGGCAGCATCAAGCGAAGGAACTACAAGATCTGCAGGAAGAAGCTCGGTGCGTAATCCCGGGTCGCTCAGTAAAGACCCATTTGTGAGGACTGCAAGCTTTATCTTGGTCATCTTTTTTATTTCCTTTAGCAACTCCCCGAGTGACGAATTGAGTGTAGGTTCTCCTGAACCTGAGAATGTGATGTAATCAATTGCGTGGTTAGTTTTGAGTATCTCATCAAGTTGCGAAAGAATAGCATCCTTTGGAATATACTCCTTTCTCTCTATGGTCTTGTTCGTGGTTTTGCCCAGTTGGCAGTAGATACAGTCATACGAACAGGTCTTGTAGGGGACAAGGTCTATTCCCAGGGAAAAACCAAGCCTCCTTGATGGCACAGGACCGTAGATATGGCTTTTATTTGCTGACATATTTTCTCCCAGTTAATGGGCAATCAGGCAATCGAGCTATCAGGCTATCAAGCTATCGGGCATCCGGTATCTGGTATCTGGCATCTGGCTATCAAGCAATAAAGTCATTGGTAATTAGGTCATTAGGTAATTTATCCTTTTCCCTTTTCCCTTTTCCCTTTTTCCTTTTTCCTTTTTACTTTTCACTTTTCACATTCCCCTGACATCTTATATATAAACTTATCATAATAAATATTCCCCTCTTTCCATTCTACCTCTCCACGCTGATTATCTACAGGGTCAGACCTTACATACTTTTTTGGCGGATTAAACTGTATTAGAATATCACTATTGCAAACTAATCTAAAATTATCAATATTTCCAAAATAAAACTTATGTAACTTTGGCTTATCAACTCTCTTACCTCCAAAAGACGCATCTGCAAATAGCCATCCATAAGGCTCTATAAAGAACTGCGCCCAGTCATGAGGGCTTGCCTTAAACTTGTTTATATACCAGCCTGACTGCCAGCGAGTCGGTATTCCGCTAATCCTGCATAGAGTTATAAAAAGTAAAGCCTGCATACCACAATCACCCTGCAGATTTGTAGCAACATATTCACTGATATTTTCATAAGTAGAGTACTCACAGGTAAGCGCATATTTCACATTATGGGTTATCCAATTATATATTCTCCATACTTTATTAGATGGATTACTCTCTTTACCTACAATTTCTCTGGCAAGGCTTTTTAAATAGGAAGTAAACAATATATGGGGAGACTGCTCCCTCGTATACTTTATGTAGAGTGCATCTTTATTATAGGGCTCTACTTTATCGGGAGATATGCTTGTGTAGGAAGCATGGATAACATATTCATATTCAACTTCAAATACTGTTGGCTTCCTATCTTTAACTTTTTGCTCAAAAAATATCGTCCGCTGCGGATAATCTTCGGGTGCCAGAATATAATTTTTGGGAAAACTTGATATCAAATTAACAGAAGTTTGCTGCTCGCCTATTCTGGGAAACGGCAACCAGCATCGCACATATTCCCCATCAGGAACAGTGTTGGACTTCAGGGAGACCCGCATTTTGATTCTCCGTTTTACGGGTAGGATATACTTTTCTGGGAGTTGTGACTGGCATATTTTTTCCACTTGCGCATTTAGCACACTCTCAGCGACCTGGTCTTTAGCATCAGAGATCTTTTTTCTAAGAGATTTTGCCTCTGATGAGAACCTGAAAAGATTTGGGATAAATCTCCCGAAATATTTCTCCTTCCCATCTATCCATCTATAGTCTATATATCCATCTTCTACCCAGCTCTGGAATTTCTTCTGGGTGAGGGTTGGAATCTCCTTTTTTAGTAATTGGAATGCCTTCTTTTTTCCAATACCATAATCTTTTTTTACCCTATTAATACGCTCCAATTCATACTCTAAACGTTTTCTTAATAATGAGGGTAAATCCCCTTCAAGAGTTTTTTCTATTCTCTTGACAGCGGTTCTAAAACCCCCGCTATCCTCAAGTCTTCTAATATTTTCAGGCAATCTTACAGCTAAAAAATCAAACTCTTTCATTTTTTCGGCATTTTTGTTTATAAATTGTAGGCACGAATTCAATTCGTGCATAACGGAATCAGCCTGACCTTTTACTGTGGTGTCAGGAGTTGCCTTACGGCGACCTTCGGTATGCCCTCCTGACACAGGTTATTAGGTTGTCGGGTAGCAGGTGTTAGGCAATCAACTAACCATCTAACAAACTAACCAACTAACCATCTAACCCCCTTTCAATATGATATCACCGCTTTCTACACCTAAATCCCTGGCGATAATGGGACATTTTGCTTTAAGGAGAAAGAATATCGGACGGTCCTCGTTGGAGAGTGCCTCATAATTTCCCTGACCTTTTGATATAATCATATCAGCATCTTTGTATATCTTTAAAAAATCTTTTGAGCAGTATTTGAGTATGGTCCCGGGAGCATCACATCCCGTTGATACTATCTCTGCAATCCTATGAATACCTGCATCCCTTGCATCCTCAAGAGTAGCATCGTTTATAACAGGTTTTTCCTTTACGGCGTACTTCACGAGTTTTCCTATCTCCTCAATCAGTATTCTATCCATAACTGTCTCGCCTGTATTATCAGCAAGATAAAGAATATTATGAGAATTCTGTAACGCTTTCTTAAATTCAGTGTAGTCAAATATGGCAAAATTGTAATGGATGGCTTTTTCAATCTCTTTTTCTATATCAAAATCTGAGTTGGGGCCAAAATCAATGATGTTCCCTGCTATTGCAAACTTTATTGCTGAAAGGAGTGGGTCAGAAGAAGATGCCACCCTCTTCTTAAGGTCAGGATAGAGAGCAAGCAGGTATCTTGTATGTTCTTTTTTTATATTATAATATGGATCCTCAATACCAATTACCCTGTTTATGGTCTTATAAATCTCTCTACCAATCTCTGGGGGTGGAGCATTAAAGGAGATTTTAGGTAAAAGGAGACAAACCTTATTAAGCGCCTCTCGTATTTTCCGTTCGTCTTTGGTAGCAACCCTTGCAGTCTCAAGGGTCTGACGAAGGAAACAAGGAATACAATCAAGATAAGTCTTCATAGATAAACTTTAAAGATTGTAGGCACGAATTCAATTCGTGCAAACAACAACACAGACAACTTGCACGCAGATGTTCACAGATAAATAAAGAAAATGTCTTTGAAATAAATAAATCTGTGTTAATCTGTGTAAATCAGCGTCTAAAGATTGTAGGCACGAATTCAATTCGTGCATAACGGGGTCAGGTCACAGACTCGTCTTTCAATTCTAAATGTGCCGACTTAAATACTTGAATACTTGAGCCTGACCCCATTACTTACTTCCCACAGGTATAATGTAGAGGGGTTCTTCTTCAATACCGAATGTATCCTTGACCCTATCATCATAAAAGGCACCGACGACCACTGTGCCAAGCCCGAGGGTCTCTGCCTGAAGGTAGATGTTCTGACCCACATGCCCCACTTCCATGTGTACATAGCGTATACCTCTCTCCCCATACCTGCCTGTGGTCCGCTCATAAATAGCGGTAAGTATGAAGCTAATGGGTGCTTTTCTGATCATAGCCTGCCCTAAGGCTGCATTAGCCAACTCGTTACGTAGGTCACCCTGTTTCTTCTTTTTGATAGTATGAGTCTTGGGATTATAGTGATATAGGCCGTCTTCAAGGTTTTCGACCTCTCCCACTACAACATAAACTTCTAAGGGATAAGTGGCACCAGCCGATGGTGCAGTCCTTCCCCCCCAATCCGCAGTTATTCCCTGAGCTGCCCATAGCAGTTGAGAGAGTTCTGTAATGGTCAGCGGTTTATCCTTATAGGACCTTATTGATCTACGAGATTTGAGTGACTCTTCTACACTCATCTCGCTCTCATACCTTGGCTCGGGAAGCTCTACTGCTTCAGCAGGTAGTTTCTCTCCGGCACAACCTACGCTGATAAGAAAGTTCAACAGTAACTTCGCAATCATGCTATCCTCCTTTATTTTGCATATACTAAATTATGGCTACTCTCCTCACGATCTCCATAACTATACCGGTTATAGGGGCTACGGTGAGATTATCATCCAGTGATATAGAAAGTAGCTCTGTAATGGTAGCCACAAGTGCTCCAAATAGAATGAGCCAGAAAGTTAACTCGATACGTGGTAACTGCATCAATCCAAGCCCTATGCCCATACAGATAAGGAAGAAAGAGAGGCTACCTTCGAGACTCTTTTTGCCACCCATAAGTTTAATCTTACCAAATCTCATACCTATCAGTGTGGATACGGCATCACCAAATACGAGAAATAATATTGCTGTTATCGCTATGCTTTTTGGCAGGAATATGATCACGAGTAATGCAGCGATAAGAAAGTTCGTAGTCCCAACAACTCTTCCTGGTTCTGCCTTCAGTATTCCCTTTGAGTGTGCTGCCATTACTTGCCACGCCCCAGGTGCTACACGACGAAGTATCTCCACTGTTGTCATGATACCAAGTAAATAGAAGAGAAACGATAGTACGATGATCTTATCGGGTGAAAAGTAATAAATAAGCGGGAATATGATTCCCACGCCTATCCTATAAAGTTTTCTCTTCCAGGGTATCATCTTACCCCCTATGCAAAAACTCCAAGCATCAAGCTCCAAATCCCAAACAGACCCTAAAGGGGTGTTTGAATTGGAAAATCCAAATTAATTATACGTCAACATCTCAAAAAAGTCAAGAAAAAAGACACCACGAATTACACAAATCAATCGAATGCACACAAATCCATACGGATCCGCACGGATAATATAAAAACATCTCAAAAATAAAAGAAATTCGTGCAATTTGTTAATTCCTGCCTACCGCAGGCAGGCGTGATATTCGTGTTTTAAGCTTTCCTATGCAATCAAGAAAAAAACACAGCCGACATGACTGAACATCTCATATGGTATCCACCCCAAAGTTTTTATAACTTCCTAAATTTGATGTGGTTACACAGAATCGACACCGATTTCACACGGTTGTTGCACTCCATAATGACACTTATGGCAATCAATCCAAAGGATAACTTACTTCTCATCCGAATACCTCAGAGACAACTAGTTGAACTCCAATCGCAAATAGTAAGACACCACAGATTCGCTTAAAAAGGCCGTACATTTTATAATTTCTAATCAACACTGCAGGCAGGGTAGTTGCCAAAACTCCAAATAAGATTAGTGGAGAAATTAACTTCCCCATCCCAAAAGCCAACCCATAAAATGCACCTTGCCATATGTTTGTTGCCCTTAATGCGATATAGGTAAGCACTCCTAAAAGAGGAATACAAGGCAAGATACCAACAACAAAGCCAAGTAGCAGAAGATCGCTGGTGCTGTTCTTTGCATTCCGTTTTTTAAAAAGTTGACAAAAGCGCAGTTGTGGTTCCTTGCCAAAGAAAATAAGCACACCAAGTGTAGAAATAAACAACCCACCTAAAGTAAAGACCAGATAGTCGAATTTATAGAGCCATTCGGTAAGCAATCTGCCGAACCCACCTGCTAAAAGTCCTAAGATACCATATGCAATCATGCGTGCGAATGAGAAGGTGAGTATAGCTTTAAGTCCTTCACTGAAACCTTTCCTTGTTGCAGCAATGTAAGGGAGTACTAACGGTGAGCAGAAGAGAAGACATGGGCCAACCGATACAGTAAGGCCAATTATAAATAATTCCATGGGGATATCCACTATCTATCTCCTATTGGAGTGCAATGTTCCCGATATATCGGGATTGCATCCCACCTGTTATCTTTGACTCTCTTCATCCAATACCTTTGCCATAACCAACCATTATGATAATCGTCACCTCGGTTCCCTTAGGTGGCAGAAGACTCGAATTTAGCTCATAGCCAGATTGACCCGACTCCCTCTTAAATTCTTCTTTTAGCACCTTCTGTTCCATGGAGAAAATGGGGCATCTTGCACAATCTGTAGCCGGTGAAGCTTCCAGGGCTATCCCATCAAAATATGGGGAACCAAGGAAGATTAAATCTTGTACCCATAGAGGGTCTGCGGTTTTTACAAGTTCCCCGGCTTCACTCCTTTTGAGTAATCCACCTTCTTTCCATTCAAGTAATAGTACAAGCTTCTTCGTTCTTTCTGTCTTCCTTCCAAACCACAGGTCGTCCCAAATTTTATAGTCAAGCATTGCGATTGCTTTTTGTAGATCAGCTAACTTAGCACCGCATACAATTGCTGACTCCTCTTTCAACCATTTATATCCGTGTGCATAGAGTAGGAACTGAACCCAGCCCTCATTTTTATGAACCTTTCCAGTGAAGTGTATTTCCTTCGTCTTTGTGTCAACTCGAATATCACCCATCTCGTACATATCCTTTGCCTTTTTACTTATATATCTCTTTTCATGCTGAATGAGATTAATGGTGATAAGCAATGCCACTATTAGTAGTAAAATATAGATTAAACTCTTTTCCTTCATCTC
>JAYENM010000332.1:0-1540 GCA_034722095.1 Caldifarciminota bacterium
GTTGCTAAAAAGTTGAAGAGGCATTTTGTCACAATGGAAATATCAGAAGAATATTATAATCTTATATTAAAGAGGTTAGAGGGTAAAGTTGCAGAGATTAAAAGAAATATAAAAATTGAACCAGAAAAACAAGGAACATTATTTGATATTATATGATGACTGCAAAACTTCCGATAACACAGCGTATACACTGCTTACACCCTTATCCTTCGTGATATTGCTTCCTTTGGTCGCAAAGTCGTATATACTGGAAGCGTTAGGTGAAATCATAAACAAACTTGCTCCAAAAAATTTAAAGGGGGTGAAGAAATGAACTATAAAACTTTGTACAAGATTAGTTATGGTTTATACGTGGTTAGCTCCAGGAAGGAGAATAAAATTAACGGACAGATTGCCAATACGGTTTTTCAAGTTACATCAGAGCCACCAACAATAGCGGTGAGTATCAACAAACAAAATCTTACCCATCAATTCATTCAGGAAAGCCGAAAATTTGCCATTTCAATACTATCAAAAGAGACCCCAATGAAATTTATCGGACATTTCGGGTTCAAGTCTGGCGTAGAGATAGATAAGTTTAAAGATGTGGATTATAAGGTTGGTAAGGTTGATGTTCCTATAGTTTTAGATAATGCTGTTGCCTATCTTGTGGTTGAAGTAATTGAAGAGGTTGATGTCGGAACTCACACTATTTTTATTGGGAAAGTAGTAGAAGCGGAAATCCTTAAGGATGAAGAGCCTATGACCTACGCCTATTATCATGAAGTGAAACGTGGTAAAGCACCTAAAGCTGCGCCAACATATATAAAAGAAGGACCCAAAAAAAGAGGCTGAAAGCATGGCTAAATACAAAGGTAAAGTTTGCGGGTATGCGTACGCTCCCGAAAAGGGCGATCCCGATTCCGGGATCAAGCCAGGAACACCATTTGAAGAGCTACCTGAAGACTGGGTGTGTCCAATATGTGGGGCTGGTAAAGATGAGTTTGAGAAAGGGGGATAAAATGAGTGCGCTGAGACAATTAAAACCAAAAATTCACTCAGTTGGAGCAATCGACTGGGATAGAAGGTTATTTGATGAACTCATACCCCTACCCGATGGAACAAGCTATAACGCTTATTTGGTAAAGAGCGGGGAAAAGACGGCTCTGATAGATACAGTGGATCCAACGATGACAGATGTGCTGATGAAGAATCTCAATCAACTTGGAATCAAGGTTGTAGATTATGTTATCGCCAATCACGCCGAACAGGATCATTCAGGCTCATTACCTCAGATACTCGATATTTATCCTAATGCCAGGGTCGTTTGCACGCCAAAATGTAAAGTTATGCTTATGGATTTGCTTTTAATCCCTGAAGATAAGTTCATAACAGTGGATGATGGAGAGACACTATCATTGGGTGACAAAACGCTGGAGTTTATTCACGCGCCCTGGGTTCATTGGCCAGAGACGATGCTGACATATTTAAGAGAGGAGAGGATACTTTTTACCTGTGATTTTTTGGGCTCTCATCTCGCAACCAGTAATCTCTTTGTGAC
>JAYENM010000333.1:0-1538 GCA_034722095.1 Caldifarciminota bacterium
CTACAAATTCTCTTTCCTGCCTACCGTCAGGCAGGCAATCCCTGTTTTTAACTAATAAATTTCAATGTAGGAAGACTAAAAAACGGGATAAAGAGGTTAATTTTGCGAGAGGTCACAGAGGGGAGGGACAAAGATCTTTCATAAATCTTTAATGAATCAAATTCTCTGTGCTCTCTGTGGTTAGGTTTTTGACAATACCTGATATGATGATGGGGGGTATTATGAAAGTTATAATCGGAGCAGACCATAGAGGAGTTGAGTTAAAGAAGAAAGTAATGACAATACTCGACGATAAAAAGATAGATTATGAGGATACAGGCGTCTCCACTACTAAGTCAGTAGATTATCCGGATATTGCAATTCCACTTGCAGAACGTGTAGCAAAAGGAGAATTTGAAAGAGGAATACTTATATGCAATACGGGTATTGGTATGTGTATCGCGGCAAACAAGGTGAAGGGGGCGTATGCGGCATTATGTCTCTCTTCTAAGATGGCGGAATACGCAAGGAAACACAACAACGCTAATATAATGGCTTTATCTGGTGAACACATAAACGATGATGATCTTGAAAGAATGCTCACACTGTTCATAGAAACTGAATTTGAAGGTAAGAGGCATCAAAAGAGGTTTGATAAGATTACTGAAGAGGAAAATGAGTGGGTTTCGAAAGAAGATGTTTTAAAACTGCAGAAAGAGCTGAAGAAATGGGAGAAAGAAGCGCGTCACTGGCAATCCCGTGCTTGGAGGAGATAGAGGAAAAATTAGTTATTAGGTTAGTTGGTTATTAGGTAATTAGGGAATTAAAATATTCATTTATCAAACTTCGGTGAACTCGGTTGAACCATTAGCAATGCAAAATTAGCAATTAACATTTACCTTTTGATTTTCAATTTTCAATCGAAAATTAACGATCTTGGTGTTCTTTGTGGTGAAAAATACTAAAATCTATTTAAATACTCAGTGTAAATCTGCGTTAATCTGCGTCCCAAAAATAGAAATTATCAGCGTCAATCAGCGTCTAACGTACCTTCTAATTCAGGTGGTATTTCCACACGGATAATTGTGCTCATACCCTCAAGAAACGCTATCTTTTCCTCAGCTTGCTCTGCAAGGTCTGTTCCAGAATAGGCATCATACATCGTTTTATAAATTTCTATTGAGCCATTTACATCACCTACTGCCTCTTTTAATTCTGCCATTTTTAGATACGCTTCCTGTGCAAAGTACGAATCAGGAAATCTTCTTATCGTCTCCTCATACGCTTTAAGCGACTCATCTATTTCTCCTATTTGCGCCTTGCAGACACCTATACCAAGAAGGGCTGCTGGAGCAAGAATAGGGTCCTTTGAGGTTGATAAAAACTCATTGAAATATTTTATAGCATCGTCAGGCTTTCCCTGGAGCTGTGTAAGATGTGCTATAAAATAGATTGCTTTCTTCCCTGCCGGTGTTTTTGTATAGTTACTGCGTATGGTCTCAAATTCCATATATGCATTCTGAAAGTCTCCTTTGAGATATATAAGTTCTGCTTGCATC
>JAYENM010000334.1:0-1520 GCA_034722095.1 Caldifarciminota bacterium
ATCGGTATTAGAGGAGCTCAAGAAATTTATAGACGAATCCGACATAGGTATAAAATCTCTCAATGTGTTGAGAATAAAAGCACCCAAAAAACATGAACTCACTATTCCAGCATATCTTCTCTACAACCTTGTAACGGATATGAGAAAAAGGACTGACAAGGGTCTGAGAATAGCAGAGAATGCTATCAGGAGTGACGGAAAGATAGATGAGATAATAAAATCCCTCAGGGCAAACTACAGAGAGGCAACGAGAGAGGGTATAATAGACTCAAAGGAGGATGTTGACCTCCTTCTTCTTGCAAAAGAACTTAACGGAATCCTTGTAACAGCAGATAAAGGCCTTATATTCTGGGCACAGGAACTCGGCATACCTACACTTGAACCAGAAGAACTTTACATAAGATTGACACAGATGGCAGGTGTTAGGTAGTAGGAGTGACCTCCTCAGGCTGTGCAGAAAGTCAAATTTCAACATGGTAGTCGCAACTTTTCCGTGCGGATCCTGAGGACCCGTGCGGATCCTGAGGACCCGTGCGGATCCTGAGGATAAGTTGCGCAAATTGAATCCAGAACAGCATCTTCTATTCGCAGACTGAAGTCTGCGGCTACCAGATCCCTACTTTTTGCACAGCCTGTCTTGGCCGCGATAAGGTGTTAGACATTTGGCATTGGTCATTGGTCATAACCAGAGTGCTGTCGGGAGGTAACTCCCGACAGCACGGAGAATTCCACATCAAAGTGCAAAAATTCTTATTAGCCGTGACCGATAACCAATCCTTCGTGCCTTTGTGGTGAAATCGATATTCTCTCATAGTGAAGAGGAGACGAGGACTTTTGGAAGAGAAATAGGAAAGGGCCTCTCAAAAGGCGATATTATTGCACTTTTTGGAGAACTTGGAGCAGGCAAGACCGTACTTGTAAAGGGGATATGCGAAGGTTTTGGTATCACTGAAGGTGTAAAAAGCCCATCGTTTACCATAGTACGGGAATACACCCCAAGAAAACCCCGCCAATCCGCAAACAAGGTCTACCATATAGACCTCTACCGAATAACCGATCCATCTACAATACTTGTGCAGGAGATATACGAATATCTTTATGAGAGAAATGGTATTTATATAATTGAATGGGCAGACAGAATAGAGGATATATTACCCCCTGACACAGCAAAAATCTACATAAAAATAATCAATGAGACAACCCGCGAAATATTGGGGTCAGGTCTTTAATTTTAAATTTTCACAAGAAAAAAATTTAAGGTTCTTCTCCAATTTAGTGGGTAGAATACCTGTCTGCCGATAGGTAGATAGGGACACTGTTTGAGTTTGTGTTCTTTGGGTACTCGTATATAAAAAAGTGCTACATCAAACAGGGTGGTTGCACTATTTTGCATCAGCAAGCTGATGCACTCCTCTTTTTGTTAATTCGTTTTGGAGTGCAGTAGCTTGCTACTGCATCCTTACCCTGCCAAAATGAAGTACATCCCATTAAAGAAGTATAACTTTCTAAATACAAAAAGC
>JAYENM010000335.1:0-1507 GCA_034722095.1 Caldifarciminota bacterium
GTGTCCATCTAATTGCATCTATAATGTTAGACTTACCACATCCGTTTGGTCCAACAATACAATTTATTCCTGGATGGAGATTAATGGTAGTTCTCTGAGGGAAAGATTTAAACCCAGAGATAGTGATAGATTCAAGGTACATAGGTAGGAAAGCAAAAAATAAACAATATCTATTCCAATTTCATCATTCTTGCCTCAAATATATCCTTTATCTCATTATGTATCTGTTTTATGCTTTTCGTGCCATCCAGAAGTACAATTCTATCTGAATTCTCTCTGTAAAGTTTAAGATACCTACTTCTGACACGATTATGGAACTCCATGCTTTCTATCTCAAGCCTGTCTCCTCTCTCTATTCTCTTTAAAGCAATCTCAGGTTTAATATCTAACAGGAAGGTCAAATTGGGCATCAACCCACCCGTAGCAGTTTTATTGAGCTGATTTACCAGGGCCCTGGGTATACTTCTTCCCTCTCCCTGATACGCCAGAGAAGCATCTATATATCTATCACAGATAACAGTTTTTCCCTGGGCAAGGGCAGGTTTTATAACTTCTTGAGTGTGTTGTGCCCGCGAGGCGAGATAAAGAAACAATTCCGTATAAGGAACCATGTCAAGATGTCTACGATCAAGAAGTATTTCCCTTATTCTTTCCGATATATCCGACCCACCTGGTTCCCGCGTCAGGACTGAGGAAATACCTTTACTCTGTAGGTGTTCATACAACAGTTTTGCTTGCACACTCTTGCCGCATCCTTCTATACCTTCAAATGTAATAAGAAATCCTGGCATAAATTAGGCCTTTCCGTTAGCTAACGGACTTGCGAGTAGAGCCCGCTTTCGCGTACTTCTTAATGAATTCTTCTACCTTGTTTCTTGCTATATCGTCTGTATATTGTATGGGAGGAGACTTCATAAAGTATGAGGAAGGTTCTATTATACTTCCAGAGAGCCCTGCGTCCATAGCGATCTTGAGTGCCCTTATCGCATCTATAACAACCCCTGCAGAATTTGGAGAGTCCCATACTTCAAGCTTAAGCTCTGCTGAAAGAGGAACATTGCCAAATGTGGTTCCCTCAAGTCGTATAAATGCAAACTTTCGATCCTTCAGCCAGGGAACATAATCAGAGGGGCCAACATGAATATTTTCTTCTGAAAGTTTATATGGCAACTGTGATGTTACTGCCTGTGTCTTGGAAATCTTTTTGGATTCAAGCCTCTCTCGTTCGAGCATATTGAGAAAGTCCGTATTTCCTCCTACATTCAACTGATATGTACGTTCAATCCTAACTCCTCTGTCTTTGAATACATTTGTAAGAACTCGGTGAACTATCGTAGAACCCACCTGTGATTTAATGTCGTCGCCTATAAGAGGTAGTCCAGCCTTCTTGAATTTCTCATCCCAGTACTTCTGAGAAGCTACAAACACGGGTATACAATTTATAAAGCCCACACCTGCCTGTAGAATCTGCTCTACATACCATTTTGTTGCTTCCTCGCTGCCAACC
>JAYENM010000336.1:0-1505 GCA_034722095.1 Caldifarciminota bacterium
AAGGACAAAGAAAGCAATATTCTTTTCGAATCTCTTAAGCACCAACAGATGGATAGAAAAGGATTCGGTGGCAAAGATGATGATTGAGAGCAAGAATCATTCAGGAATTGTATGGACAATTATGAAAGGAATTACAAGGTATCACTACAGGAAGAAAGGAATAGAGGAGGCGAAAGAAAATGAAGGCATCGGCTATAGTAGTAAGTTATAATCGTGCAACTCTACTGTCTCATTGTGTAGAGAAACTGCTTAATCAAACAGCAACAAATTATGAAGTTATAGTAGTGGATGATTGTTCAGTAGATGATACAGAGAAATTTATGCAGAAAATAAAAGAACCAAACTTTTCTTACATTCGTTTCCCGAAAAGAAAGGGACAAACAAGAGCAAGAAACAGGGGAATAAAGGAAGCATCGGGTGATATTATAATATTTGTGGATTCAGATGTTCTTGTGTATCCAGGATTTGTGGAAGACCATATCAGACTGCAGCAGAGGAATAATAAATTGATTGTTCAGGGTCTTGTTAGACATATAAAAAAGATAGAAGATTATGGAGAATTCAACCTCCTTATAGATGGTCTCTGTCTGACCGGGCTCGTTACACAGAATGTATCTGTAAGGAAAAAATGGCTGGAACAAGTGGGAGGATTTGATGAGGATTTCAGTGATATTATGGGATATGAGGATGTTGAAATAGGAAGAAGATTGAAGGGTATCGGGCTTAAAACAACCTATGCCTGGAGGAGTTGCCGTGCCTGGCATGTGGATGGATATGAGACAGATGAAAGGTTGAAAACAGTGTTTAGTAAATCATACCAGTTAGGAATGAATGCTGTTAAATTCTCCCGGAAATACAACAAAAAAGTAGCAACAAGACATCTGAAAAAAAACTATGCTTATCTAATATCTGCGATATTTGGCACCGAGCAATGGGTAGAAGAAAAAGGGGTTAACTACATGTTTTCACACCGCGATTCATTCCTGTTTCCAGTTTTAAAGTGGATAATGAAATATCATTATCGCGCGAAAGGAATCAAAAAGGTTTACTAACCCATGGGTTTGAATTGTGGAATCGTGGGCCTTCCAAATGT
Source organism: Caldifarciminota bacterium (assembly GCA_034722095.1). GTDB lineage: Bacteria > Hydrothermota > UBA3073 > UBA3073 > UBA3073 > UBA3073. Next base: position 1,094 of record JAYENM010000336.1, read on the forward strand.
TGGAAAATCAACAATTTTTTCCGCTCTCAGTTCTGTTTCTGCTAAGGTTGCAAACTATCCATTCTGTACAATAGAACCCAATCTTGGTATTATACAGGTACCGGATGAACGCCTTTATAAAATTGCAGATATAATAAAACCCGAGGAAATTATACCTGCCACAGTTGAATTTGTAGACATTGCAGGTCTTGTGCAGGGTGCATCACTTGGAGAAGGACTTGGCAATCAATTCCTGGGACATATAAGGGATGTCACCGTATTGATGCATATAGTTCGTTGCTTTGAAGACCCGGATGTTTCTCATCCTTATAAAGAGATAAACCCGAGCAGGGATATTGAGGTTATAAATATAGAACTTGCTCTAGCCGACCTACAGACCATAGAGAAAAGATTAGAAAGAAACAAGAAATTA
>JAYENM010000337.1:0-7490 GCA_034722095.1 Caldifarciminota bacterium
GTATGAATTGATAAAGGTAGTGGAACGAACAAGATCGAAGAGGAAAGATTATACTCCGAAGGCAATGACGATGGAGGAAAGAGAGGAGGTATTAAAGGTTCACCCTGATTATGCAAAAGGGGGTAAGAGAGTGATTAACATCGGAGTAAATAAGGGTGATATTGCTCCCAATGAGGTAGTTGACTTGCTTGAATCATATCCTTTGATAGAAGAAAGTGAGATTGATCTCAAAAAGCCCGATTATACCACCGATATTCTGATAATAGGTGGTGGTCTTGCCGGAACAACTGCAGCTATATGGGCGAATGACCAGGGTGTCCCGAAGGAGAATATTCTTCTTGTAAATAAACTACGGCACGGTGATTCCAATTCAATTATGGCACAGGGTGGAACCCAGGTAGCCGATAGGGAAAATGACTCCCCTGTTATACATTTTATTGATGCTTTAGGAGGAGGACATTTTACAAATAAACCGGATGTTCTACGGACGCTGGTAGAAGATGCGCCTCTCATAATGGACTGGCTTGCAGACCTCGGGGTAATGTTTGATAGAGAGGAGAACGGGGATTTTGTGGAGATATGGGGAGGAGGAACATGCAGAAAGAGGATGCATGCCTGTAGGGATTATACCGGTCTTGAGGAACTTAGAGTGATAAGAGATGAATTTAATAGCAGGGGGATTCCATCTCTTGAATATGAACCTGTGATTGAACTTCTTACAGACAGTGATAGGGTTACTGGTGCACTTCTCTGGAATTTTGAGACAGGTGAGTATAAAATAGTTGAGGCAACTGCAACGATTATTGCAACCGGTGGTTTCGGACGACTCCATATAAGGGGATTCCCCACAACAAATCACTACGGTGCTACCTGTGATGGTGTAGTTATTGCATATCGTGCAGGTGCACGCTTAAGAGATACAGACACAGTCCAGTATCACCCAACGGGCGCTGCCTATCCACAACAAATAATAGGTCTTTTACTTACCGAGAAACTTAGAAGCATGGGTGCCCAGCCAGTAAATAAAGATGGAGAAACATTTGTATTCCCCCTTGAGCCAAGGGATGTTGAGGCATCTGCGTTTATAAGAGAGTGTTATGTAAGGGACAAGGGTGTTGTAACCCCTACAGGCATGAGAGGGGTGTGGCTTGATACTCCACTCATTGATATTAAAAATGGTAAAGGAGCAGTAGATAAGGCGTTTCCTGGAATGAAAAGGATGTTTACAAGATTTGGTATTGATATGGCGAAGGTTCCCGTTTTAGTATTTCCCACGCTTCACTATCAGAATGGAGGAGTGGAAACAGACCCCTGGGGAAAGACGAACCTTAAAGGACTCTGGGTGGCGGGTGAGGTATCGGGTGGAGTACACGGCAAGAACAGACTGATGGGAAATTCAACCCTTGATTGTATTGTATTTGGAAGAAAATCCGGTATATTGACTGCTGAATATGTAAAATCGGGCAAGAAAAGGGGAAAACTGACATTGGAACATATGAAGAAGTATGTGAAACTGCTTAAAGAGGCGGGAATACCAGAAGAAAGAAAAGCGCCTATACTTCTTCCGGATTACAGGGGAAAGAGGGTGCTGGCGAGGATGATAGATGTATTTTAGCAGGGGGTTATCCCTACAATCTGATTGAATTTACCACAAAGTTCACAAAGGACACAAAGTTTTTTAAAAATAAATAGTTTTTCTTTGTGTTCTTCGTGGTGAAAAATCCCGTAGGGGCGAACTGCTGTTCGCCCAGTGTTCTATGAATATATCAAAAACAAATAAAATAGTGAAGGGTTATAAAGATAAGGAGGGTGCGCTTATCGCGATTCTCCAGAAGGTTCAGGAGGCCTATGGGTATCTGCCTAAAGAGGCACTTGAAAGGATTGCACAGGCGCGTAATATATCTCCTGCTACGCTTTACGGTATAGTCACATTTTATTCCCAGTTCAATCTTACACCGCGTGGGAAACATATAATCAAAGTATGCCATGGCACAGCCTGCCATGTAACTGGTGCAGAGCGTATTACAGAGGCAATTTCCAATACACTCGGCATAAAGGAGAAAGAGACTACCCAGGACGGCAAATTTACCCTTGAAAAAGTTGCCTGTCTTGGATGCTGTAGCCTTGCGCCCTGTATGATGATAGATAAAAAGGTGTATGGCAAGCTTACAGCAGATAAGACAAAAAAGGTAGTGAAACAAATATCATCGGAGGAATGAGATATCAGGCTATCGGGCGATCAAGCTATCAAGCTATCAGGTAATTAGGTCATTGAGTCACTGGGTCATTGGGTCATTGTGGGAGCGGCTTCTTAGTCGCGGCAATACTATAATCTAATATCTTAGTGTCTTCGTGCCTTTGTGGTGAACAATACTATAATCTGTGTAAATCTGCATCAAATAATAAGTTATGATTGAAGAAATTAGAGTTGGATTAAATTCCTGCGGCATTGCTGCCGGTGGAAATGAGGTCTATGAGGCACTAAAGAAAGAGATTGCGCAAAAAGGGCTCTCTATTAAGCTAAAACAGACAGGATGTATAGGGATGTGCTATAGAGAACCAATAGTTGATGTAATTCAGGATGGGAAACTCACCTCCTATGGCAATGTGACCCCAAAACTTATCCCCGATATAGTTGATGCTCACCTTGGCAAAATGGAGAAAAAAGGAGTAGTCCAGGAATTTATAGTGAGAGGAGATGGTATAATTACTAAAGAGGACTCCTTCTTCAAAAAACAGGTAAAGATTGTCTTACGAAATTGTGGTATAATAGACCCGGACGACATTGATGAGTACATAAGGAGAGATGGATACAGGGCAATCGAAAAGGCGCTGAGGGAACTTTCACCCGAGAGAGTGATTGAGATGGTGCAGGAATCAGGTCTGCGTGGAAGAGGAGGCGCAGGTTTTCCAACAGGTATAAAATGGGACCTTGCAAGGGCATCAAAGGGAGAAAAAAAGTTTATTGTATGTAACGGAGATGAAGGTGACCCCGGCGCCTTTATGGACAGAAGCACCCTTGAGGGTGACCCACACTCCGTAATAGAAGGAATGCTTATAGGGGCTTATGCAATTGGAGCGATCGAGGGCTATGTCTATGTGAGGGCGGAATACCCGCTGGCGGTCCAGAGATTGCGTAATGCAATAAGACTTGCAAGGGAATATGGTTTTCTAGGGAAAAACATTTTTAGAACAAACTTCTCGTTTGATATAAATATCGTAGAGGGTGCTGGCGCATTTGTGTGTGGTGAGGAAACTGCGCTTATGGCGTCTATAGAAGGCAAAAGAGGTATGCCGAGGACAAGGCCCCCTTATCCTGCAACAAGTGGACTCTGGGGTTATCCAACCAACATAAACAATGTTGAAACTTTTGCGAATGTTCCATTTATTATACACCATGGGCCGTCTTCGTTTAACCAGTATGGAACAAAGAAGAGTAAAGGCACAAAGGTCTTCTCCCTTGCTGGGAAGATTGTGAGAGGGGGACTTGTAGAGGTACCGATGGGAATATCATTGAGAGATGTAATATTTGATGTAGGTGGTGGAATACTGAAAGGAAAGAAGTTCAAAGCAGTCCAGCTTGGAGGACCTTCCGGGGGATGTATACCCGAATCTCTGATAGATATTCCTGTGGATTATGACTCAATAACAAAGACGGGGGCTATAATGGGTTCAGGCGGTATGGTTGTTATGGATGAGGATACCTGTATGGTTGATGTCGCGAGATTCTTCCTATCCTTTACGCAGGATGAATCCTGTGGCAAGTGCACATTCTGCAGACTTGGCACAAAGAGGATGCTTGAGATATTAAATCGTATTACAGAGGGAAAGGGCAGAGATTCTGATGTAGAGATACTTGAAAAACTGGGAGAAGAGATTAAGTCGGGTTCTCTGTGTGGTCTTGGACAGACCGCGCCCAATCCTGTTTTGACAACCATCAGATACTTTAAAGACGAATACGAGGAGCATATAAAGAATAAAAAATGCCCCGCTCACAAGTGTAAAAGCCTTATAACATATTATATAGTCCCGGAGAAATGTACTGGGTGTGGGAGATGTGCCAAGGTCTGTCCTGTAGGTGCAATTGAAGGCAAACCCAAGAAAACATACAAAATAGACCCTGAAAAATGCACGAGATGTGGTTTTTGTAAGGATTCTTGCAAATTTGGCGCAGTAAAAGTGGAATAGAAAATTCAAAAATCAAATATCAAAAATCAAAATGTCAGAGGTCAATGCAAAAACTATGACATACCTTTTGTCTTTTTGCTTTTTTTAATCTGTCCATACCAATCTTGAGATGCTTATTCTACGGACACCGGCTGTTTGGAGTGCATCAGCTTGCTGATGCAAAAGGCAGTAGCAAGTAATAAACTTGGGATAATATGAGACTGAAGGTAAATGGTAAAACGGTAGAGGCGAAATCGGGAGAGAAAATCCTTGATGTTTTAAAAAGAGAAGGAATTGAGGTTCCAACTCTCTGTCAGGATGAACAGATTGCTCCATTTGGCTCCTGCAGGTTATGTCTTATTATGGCGGATGGAAAGCCTGTTGTTGCCTGTTCCACCCCTGTAGCCGATGGGGTGGAGATAGAGACAGATATTCCGTCCATTCTGGAACTGCGCAAGACCGCTCTTGAGCTACTTATATCCGACCACTATGCGGATTGCGTGGCACCCTGCAGCCTCGCCTGTCCAGCAAAGGTTGATGTGCAGGGTTATATCGGATTTACTGCAAGAGGAGAATTTGATTCTGCGACGAAGTTGATCAGACACAGCCTTGCACTTCCCTCAACTCTGGGCAGGGTGTGTCCTGCCTTCTGTGAAGAGGCACAGTGCAGACGAGAGCTTGTTGAAGAGCCCATATCTATAAGAAATGTCAAAAAATTTATTGCTGATAGAGACCTTTTCTCATCTAACCCGTATGTTCCACCCCAAAAACCATCTACAGGAAAGACCGTTGCAGTGATTGGTTCAGGACCAGCGGGTCTCTCCTGTGCCTATTTTCTTGCACAATGGGGACATAAGGTTGTAATTTTTGAAGCTCTTCCAAAACTAGGTGGAATGTTGAGGTATGGTATCCCAGCATACAGACTCCCAAAGGATGTATTAGATAAAGAGATAGATCTTATAACATCGCTTGATATTGAGATTAAAACAAGTATAAAGATAGGCGGAAGTTTTACCTTGACTGAACTGAGAGATAAGTATGATGCAGTTTTTCTGGGTGTCGGTGCCGGTTTAGGAAAATCTATGCGTATACCTGGAGAGGAGATAAAAGGAGTCTTTCAGGGAGTTGATTTCTTGAGAAGGTTTACGCTGGGCGAGCCACTAAATATCGGGAAAAAGGTCGTAGTGGTCGGTGGGGGTAATACAGCGATAGACTCTGCAAGAACAGCGCTCAGGATGGGTGCAGATGTTAGGATAGTATACAGAAGGTCAAGAAAAGAGATGCCAGCCCATCATACAGAGGTTGAGGACGCTGAGGCAGAGGGCATAGGTATTGATTTTCTCACAAATCCTGTACAAGTTATTGGAAACGGGAGAGTTAATGAGATTGAATGCATTAGGATGAAACTTGGAGAACCGGATGCGTCCGGGAGAAGAAGGCCTGTTCCCATAGAAGGTTCAGAGTTCAGGATTAAAGCGGATTCCATAATTATGGCAATCGGGCAGTCCGTTGACCTCTCATTCAACAGGGAGAACAAGGTTGCCACAACAAAATGGAACAGTGTGGAGGTTAACTTGGGATTTCTCACTAATCTCCCTGGTGTGTATGCGGGTGGTGATGCTGTGAGAGGTCCTGCTACAGTTGTAGAGGCCTCTTACGACGGAAGAGAGGCTGCGCGGTGTATTGATGCCTATTTAACAGGTGTAAAACTCCCGAAGGAAAGTTACGAATTTATATCAAAGAAGGGTGAATTTGCAGAGATCCCAAAAGAAGAGTATGAAGAATATGAGAAAAAACCCCGACTGGAACCCAAAAAGAAAGACCCCGAGGAGAGAAGGAATAATTTCGATGAGGTTGAAGAAGGATTTACGGAAGAGGAGACTGTAAGAGAGGCGAGCAGGTGTATTGAATGTGGCTGTATGGCAAGATACGAGTGTGACCTGAAACGGTTCTCCACATTCTATGAAGCACATCAGGAAACTTACAAAGGGGAATCTCACCATAAACGCAAAGACAAAAATCATCCATTGATAATAAGAGAGGAGGAAAAATGCATACTCTGTGGGACCTGTGTAAGGGTATGTGATGAGGTAAGAAATATAGGGGCCTTTGGTTTTGCCGGGAGGGGATTTAATACATCCATAGATACGTTCTTTGGAAAATCTTTACTTGATACAGATTGTGAATCATGCGGAAACTGCGTAGACCTTTGTCCCACAGGTGCACTCTGGGATAAGAATATACTTTTGAAGAAACCGATACCACTTGATTACGGAAAGGTCGAAACTGTTTGTCCATTCTGTGGATATGGCTGCAAAATTAATCTTTGTGTGTGGAATGGGAGATTGGAAAAGGTAGAAGGTATAGATGAGGGAGGAATGTGTGTAAGAGGAAAATTTGGACCCGTACTGGCACAGAATAAGGATAGACTCTTAGAGGCATATCTTAAAAATGGTAAAAAACTTGATATCCACAGGGCTGTAAAGATGGTAAGAAGTAGACTGTCTGAGATAAAGAATAAATATGGTCCTGATTCGCTTGCTTTCTTTATATCCCCGAGGTCTCTTACAGAAGAAATAAAAGAGCTTGCAAAATTTGCAGAAAATATGGGCACACGGAACCTGTTTACGTTTTCTCCGGATACTGCGGTTATAGGTAGTGAAACTTATCAGGATATTGACTGGGGTAATCTCTCTTCGCCTGACTGCCGTCAGGCAAGTTACGATACCATCCTCCTTCTTGGATTTGATCCCTGGATACTGCGCTCGGTCTACGGTGTAAAGGTAAGACAGGCAAGAAGGAATGGGGTGAAACTTATCATAGCAGGGCATGAGGATATGTTGTCTGTGTATAGACCTGATACCTTTATTCCTTTGAAAAATCTACAATCCAAAATCTCCAATCTAAGATCTAACCTTACAAAGAGTCATAGACCCCTTATAGTTTTCAATCCCGGAGTAGATGGTGATATCTTATCGCTTATCAAAAAAGAGTTTGGTGATGTCCCGATGACTCCAGTGTACACAAAATCAAACATACGAACACTGGTTAATATGGGAATAACCTCTCCACCTTTGGATAAGAGATATAAGGGAATTTTTATCTTTGGGGAAGACCCCGTTGGTCTGGCTATTGAGCCTGATGGGGTACGAAATTTCTTCAAAGATGTAGAGTTCATAGCAGTATGTGACCTTTTCCATACAGAAACAGCGAAACTTGCTGATGTGGTGATACCTACTGCCTCATTTGCAGAGATAGATGGCAGTTTCGTAAACACGATGGGAAAGATTCAGAAAGTCCAGAAGGCAATACTCCCTCTTACT
>JAYENM010000338.1:0-7465 GCA_034722095.1 Caldifarciminota bacterium
TTATAGACGATACACACCCTGCGGATCTAAGCTTAACCAATAAAGATGGAGTACCACTCTGCCCGGGATGGCAGGCAAAGGCGGTGAAAAAGATGAGGGATTGCGGATGTAGGTTGTTCAGAAGCAGTCTAATAGAAGTAAAACCCTTTTTCTCGGTCTCGGATGTTACCTCAATTGATGTAGGAAATATATATGCCCTCTCTCCTGGTATGAGGCCTCCGTCTTCTTGGAGTACAAAGAAAATACAAGAGAATATGAAACGCACTGAAGATTATTTTCTCTGTGCTCTCAAGGCAACAGGATTATTTCCCTATCTGTGGGGTATCTCGAAAAAACAACAGAAAGTAGAATACATTACAAAAGAAGGGAGAATTATAACGAAAAGTCAGCATGCTATTGTTGTCGGCAAGAAAATAAGATGTGGAAAGAACGCATTTGGAAGGAATATAGAGGATATCACTCTACATCCAATCTTCTGAAATCAAATTCTTTCTTAGAAGAATGGATATCACAAGTTGTTTTTGGTTCTGTTCCTCTAATAAAAACCTCTTCTACAAGTTCCTTACACCCTTCAATAGGAAGAAGACCAGATTCTTTACATACTGTGCGTTTTACTACCCCGGAGGGCATAATGAAATTACTTACAGGCTCATCAGAAAGTGCTCTTTTCATAAACTCTGCCCATATTGGCAATGCAAGCACTGCCCCCGTTCCTCCTTTCATAATAGTGTCAGGCGTGTCATATCCAAGCCACACACCGCAAATAAGTTCAGGTGTAAACCCAATAAACCAGGCATCCTGCCACTCGTTGGTTGTCCCCGTTTTACCAGCAGCTGGTCTTAGAAATCCCATCCTCCTCATCCCTGCCCCTGTGCCATAATCTGCAACACTCTCAAGAAGCGATGTCATAATATATGCTGTCTCCTCTTTTAAAACCCGCTCTTCATAAGGCCTTGCCTCATACAATACATCACCTTGCTGGTTGACAATCTTCTCTATAAGGTATGGGTTCACTCGATAACCCCCATTTGCAATTGTGGCGTATCCTGTAACCATTCCCTGCAAAGTCACCGAATTTGAGCCCAGAGCAAGCGAGATTACAGGTATAAGCTTTGTTTTTATTCCCATCATCCTTGCATACTTTACAACGGTTTCAGGACTTATATCCAGTATGAGTCTAACAGAGGCAAGATTTCTTGAAAACGCAATTGCATCCCTTAAAGAGATAATTCCACGGAATGTGTCATCATAATTCGAAGGGCTATATACGGTATTCTGAACTTCTATCACGATTGGCTGATCAAGAAGTTTATATGTGGGGGGATATCCCTTATCAACTGCTGCCGTATACAGAAATGGCTTGAATGCCGAACCCGGTTGTCTGTATGCCTGTGTAGCCCGATTGAACTGTGAAAGTCGAAAGTCCCTCCCGCCCACGATTGCTTTTATCTTTCCAGTGCGTGGGTCCATAGCAAATAATGCAACCTGAAGAGGGTTAGAAGAATCACTCTCTATCTTATATATCTCCTCCAGCTTTTTGATCTGATCAATTACCACTTCATCAGCAATTTCCTGCATCTTTTTGTCAATACAGGTATATATGAAGGCTCCACCATGATAAAACATGTCGCTGCCAAATTTTTCCCCAACCTGTCTTCTTATCTCTTCTATTGTATAAGGTCCAACCTTTGAATATTTGTCATACCCTGTACCTACCCCAAGTGGCGAGTTCTTTAACCTCTCTATCTCTATTGCATCCACTATACCTCTCTCCTTTATAATTTCTAATACGACTGCCCTCCTTTGTAGCGCATTTTCAGGATATTTAAATGGGTCATAATAGAAAGGAGACCGTGATAATCCTACAAGGAGTGCAGATTCAGACAGGGTAATACCCCTTATACTTTTTCCGAAGAATCTCCTTGAGGCTGCTTCTATTCCATAACATCCATTCCCATAATAGATTTCGTTGAGATACATCTCAAGTATCTCGTCTTTTGAGTACATGCGTTCTATGCTTATCGTTAGAATAAGTTCTTTTAATTTCCTGATATATGTGCGCTCGAGACTTAAGAACATACTCCTTGCAAGTTGCTGGGTTATCGTGGACCCCCCCTGAACTCTCTTCCTTGCAAGTATATTTGTAACGAATGCCCTTCCTATTGCAAACGGATTGATGCCCCAATGTGAATAAAACTTTCTATCCTCCACAGCAATGGTTGTCTTTTTGACTATTGAAGGAACATCCTCCAATTTAACAGGTATCCTCATCTCATTGTAAAACTCTGCTATCACTTCACCATTCCCATCATATACATAAGTAACAAGAGGGGGAGTATATCTCTCTATTGCTTCAAGTGCTGGAAGCGTCTTTTGTAAGGTGCGGAATACTCCTACAAACACACCTAACCCAAATACATTTATGGCAAGCACCGTGATAAAAATACTAAGTATAGTTTTTCGACTAATCATAATTACTATCAGGTGAAAAATCCATAAGGAGAAAGGGAGAATACTCCCCATTTCTCCTTGCTTTTTTTTCGGACACCGGTAACCGTTATGCGACTTTTGAACTGGCAACGATTCTCTTAACCTTCGTCAGTATATCCTCCACATCAGTGCTGGCTTTTCCGCCCGCTTCAGCAAGGTGTCGCCTTCCGCCTCCGCCTCCCCCTGCAAGTTCTCCCAGAGATGTGGCAATCTTACCCGCATTAAATCTATCTTTCACATCGTTACTTACAGATACAACAAATAATGGTCTATTCGCTTTTCTTGTTGCAACTACGCACACAGTTTGTGGTTTTCTCCTTATATTATCGCATAATTCTCTTAAATCCTCACCGTTAAGTCCAGGTAAATATGCTGTTATCAATTCAACTCCCGCGATCTTAGTTGTCTTCAATCTGTCCTCTATCTTCTCACCGCCTTTAATCATAGTTCTTTGCAGTTCTTTAACCCTTCTTTTGAGCGTCTCATTCTCCTTTATTAATCTATTTATACCCACTTTGATATCGCTTGTTTTTAGCGATTCCTTGACATCATCTACTAAGGCCTTGTAATCCAGTAAAAAGGTCATAACCCCCATTGATGTCATTGCTTCTATCCTTCTGATACCGGTATGCACTCCTGTTTCAGATATTATCTTGAATACTCCGATTTCTCCTGTGCTTCCCACATGTGTGCCACCACAGAGTTCAAGGGATACATTATCTATCTCTATCATCCTTACAGGTTCCTCGTATTTTTCACCGAATAATGCAATTACGCCAAGTCTCATCGCCCCTTCCAAGGTAGTATATCTTATATTTACGGGAATATCGTCAAGTATCCAGTCATTTACCATCTGTTCAACCCTCTTGATCTCTTCATTGGTTAGGCGGGAGAAGTGTATAAAATCAAATCTAAATCTCTCTTTGCCCACCCATGAACCTTCCTGACGGACATGTTCACCTAGTATACGCCGAAGGGCTGACTGAAGAAGATGTGTTGCAGTATGATTTGCCTGGACGAGTTTTCTTCTCTTCCTATTGACTTCACACACGACATGTCCCTTGATCTCCGCTTTTTTCTCTATTTTTTTTACCTTTCCTATGTGTATATGAAAACCTGCTTCAAGTTTTGTATCAAGAACTTCTATCTCAAAGTTATCAGAATATATTCTGCCTGTATCTCCCACCTGACCACCAGATTCTGCATAGAATGGAGTAGATACAAGAATAAGCTTCACATCATTGCCGTCACTCCTCACTCTTGCTATCTCTGATTCTGTTGTAAGTGTGCTATACCCAACAAATTCGTCCTTTTCAATTGCTATAAATTCCCGCCATTCTTCCTTTGCGTCTACCTTGAACATAGAGGATACCCTTGTTTTCTCTTTCTCTCTTCGGGCAATTTTCTCTACTTCCTCCATATTAATACTGTATCCTCTTTCCTTTGCAATCTCACAGGCAAGGTCGGGTGGCAGACCGTAAGTATCATACAACCTGAAGACTTCGTAAGATGGCAGTTCAATTCCTTCAAACTCCTTCATAACCTTTTCCAGTATTGCAGTTCCCTCTTTCAGGGTAGAAAGGAATTTTTCCTCTTCGTTTTTGATTACAAGTGCCAGATTCTCTCTCTTCTTCAGGAGTTCCGGATATGGTTCCCTCATGACATCAATAACCGCAGGCACAAGGTTAAAAAGGAATGGTTTCTTCACGCCCAATTTGGTTCCCTCCAGTAATGCCCTCCGCAGTATTTTTCTTACAAAGTATCCTCTTGCCTCATTTGATGGATATACACCCTCAAAGAGTGCAAATACAAGTGCTCTTATATGGTCAGCAATGATATGAAAGGACTCCTTTTTGTCTTTGTATTGGTTGGAAAGAAGATCTTCTATCTCTTTAATAATTGGCCAGAATAGATCGGTCTCGTAAGTAGTTTCTTTTTTCTGACATACCATACTAAGTCTCTCAAGCCCCATACCTGTATCAACTCCCCTATTCTTTAATGGTATTCTGTTACCTGATTTATCCTGATTATATTGTGGGAACACGATATTCCACAATTCAAGAAGACCTCTGGAGGTTTTATACAATATCTCTGAACAGGAACCACAGGGGCCCATTCCGCCGGCAGGTTTCCAAAAGTTGTCATCATCACCCAATCTCAATATCCTCTCCTCTGGAAATCCTATAACATCCTTCCAGATATTATAGGATTCATCATCGGATGTATGCACGGATACGGATAGTTTGTCTTTTTCTATCTTTAGCACTTCAGTTATAAACTCCCATGCCCATTTTATCGCCTCTTCCTTGAAATAATCACTAAAAGAAAAATTTCCAAGCATTTCAAAGAATGTATGATGTTTGCCGGTGACTTTGACTTCATCTATATCACTTCCTCTGAGACATTTCTGTATACTGACAGCTCTTTTATAAGGAAGTGGGACATCACCCCTCCAGAGTGCCTTGAACTGAACCATCCCTGCGGATGTGAAGAGCAGTGTGGGGTCATCCTTTGGGACAAGAGAAGAAGATGGAACAAATGTATGTTCCTTCTCTGTAAAGTATTTTATGAAAAGTTTGCGTAGCTGATTTGATGTAAACATAGATTCTCCAATTTTCAATCGTCAATTTTTTTCCTTTATCCTTTCTCCTTTCTCCTTGCAACTTATTATAACACCAAATACAGAATTTGTCAAGGAAAAAACTCACCACAGATTCACCCCGTTAAATAATTCCAATAATAAATGTCTCCGTGTGCTTAAAACTATTCTATTTAACAGGGTGAACCCCCTTAAATATTTACAAAATTAAGTACAAGTAATCATCTCTGGTACTTTATTTAACGGGGGAACCACAGAGAATCTTTATCAAAAAAACCCTCTGTGCTCTCCTTCAAACTCCAAATCTGTTCAATCTCATTTGTTCTAAACAAGTAAAAATCATTCAGCGAATTTGAGTGCGCAGAGAATAAAATAAAAATGTCTTTCTCCCTGCCCCGTTAGATGTTCTTGTCCCGTGAGATGCTTGCTATCTAATGGGATACTATCTAACGGGGTGAATGACCTCTGTGGTTTTATACTTTCCTATGCAATCAAGGAAAAATAAACACAAATTTACACGAATCAATCAAATAATACGAATAATTTCAGATAGCATAATTTCTTATGCTATCAAAAAATTTAGTTGACAAGTGGTATTCGATATGGTATAATATATACAAAAATATTGTAGAGTTGCAGATTTTTTACAAGCAATAGAATGAGAAAAAAGATTGCCACTTTTCTTATAGTTGCTGGTCTGGTCTACTTATTTCTTCTCTCAATAAATTTGATGGGAGAGGCATTCAAACTTATGGGAAAAGACTTTGCAACTGCGCTTATCAAAGGAACTACAAATCCATTTATCGGATTATTCATAGGCATACTCACAACCTCTATAATTCAGAGTTCTTCCTGCACTACATCAATACTCGTTGGGATGGTCGCCTCTGGTACTTTGACCATCCGCAATGCTATCCCCATTGTTATGGGGGCAAACATTGGAACAACCGTTACAAATACTATCGTATCAATTGCACATATAACCAGAAGACAGGAGTATGCAAAGGCAATAGGCGGAGCAACAGTGCACGATTTCTTCAACCTTGCCAATGTTATCGTATTATTTCCATTGGAGATAAGATTTCACATAATAGAAAAGGCGGCAAGATTTCTCTCTCCCAGAATGGTACATGGTGGAGGGCTTTATTTTAAAAGTCCTCTTAAACTGGCTACACAACCTGTAGTAAAATTTATATCAGGTATTATACATCATCCAATAGTTCTACTGGTATTTTCACTGGCTCTCTTGTTTTTATCTCTCTGGCTCTTTTCAAACCTGTTGAGATATTATGTATCTGCCCGTGCAGAGGTATATCTGGAGAATAAGGTATTTAATAACCCGCTGAAAAGCTTTGGTATAGGCCTCCTTTTAACTGCCATTGTTCAATCCAGTTCCTGCACAACATCCATAATGGTCCCACTCGTTGCTTCTGGCATACTCACAGTAGAGCATATCTTTCCCTATGTTCTCGGAGCAAATATTGGAACTACTGTAACTGCTCTGCTTGCATCGCTTGCTACTGGCGCGCCAGCATCATTAACAGTAGCCATTTCACATCTTCTCTTTAACCTGTTTGGTATCTGTATAATATATCCTGTAAGATGGATTCCTATAGGACTTGCAAAAGGGCTGGGGAATATATCCTATAAGGGAAGATATATGGCAATTATTTATACACTATTCATATTTTTTGTATTACCCCTTCTGCTTATATTTCTTACTCGGTAAATACAAAAGACAATAGATGTTGATTAGTTGATTAGTTAATTAGTTGATTAGTTGATGGGGTAGGAGCAACCTCCTGTGGTTGTGCAAAAAGTAGGGATCTGGTAGCCGCAGCTGTAGGGGTTTAATGCATTAAACCCCTACAAGCGAATAGAAGATGCTATTCTGGATTCAATCTGCGCAACTTATCCTCAGGATCCGCACGGATCCCCAGGATCCGCACGGAAAAGTTGCGACTACCATGTTGAAATTTGACTTCCTGCACAGCCTGTCCTGGTTGCGACCAAGTAGGTGGGAGCCGCGCCAAGGCGGGGCGATAAGCGGTAAACAGGAGAAGGTACTGTCAAAAATAATATGAAAGGATATGAAAGAAACCACAGTCATACGACCCGTCCTTACGGATCCGTATGGATATGGGAGGTCATTCACCCCGTTAGATGTTTACTATCTAACGGGGCAGGGAGAGAAAATTAATTCTCTGTGTTAAAGACACTTCGTGTTCTCCAAACAATGATTCAGGTAGTTTTACAGGGATTTTAAGAGGCAGTAGGGACAGGGCTTGTCCCTGTCCGAAAACACTATTCCTGTCTAACGGACAACCACTCACAGAGCCGTATGGCAAGGGTTGTCCCTACAAATTCTCTTTCCTG
>JAYENM010000339.1:0-33435 GCA_034722095.1 Caldifarciminota bacterium
AACGGACAACCACTCACAGAGCCGTATGGCAAGGGTTGTCCCTACAAATTCTCTTTCCTGCCTACCGTCAGGCAGGCAATCCCTGTTTTTAACTAATAAATTTCAATGTAGGAAGACTAAAAAACGGAATAAAGAGGTTAATTTTGTGAGAGGTCACAGAGGGGAGGGACAAAGATCTTTCATAAATCTTTAATGAATCAAATTCTCTGTGCTCTCTGTGGTTCGAAGAATGCTGTGCATTAGGTTTTTGACAATACCGGTATAATTACAAGGGGGTAATATGGCAGTAAAGATTGGAATAAATGGCTTCGGGCGGATAGGAAGGCTTGTTAATAGGATTGCAATGAAGGATAAAGAGATAGAGATTGTAGGGATAAATGATATAGTAGATGCGAAGATACTGGCACATCTATTCAAATATGATTCTACCTATGGTGTACTTGATATGGATGTGCAGGGAAGCGATGGGACGATAGTTATAGATGGAGAAAAAATTCCCACATTTATGGAGAAAGAACCTAACAAACTTCCATGGAAAGACCTTGGAGCCGATATAGTAGTAGAAGCAACGGGAAAATTCCGCTCGAGGGATAAGGCAGCCCTGCACATTGAGGCAGGTGCAAAGAAGGTTATAATTACTGCCCCCGCAAAGGGGATACCCGCTGACTGTGCGGTCGTTATGGGTGTGAATGAGGAAAGCTACGATCCCTTGAAACATGATGTTATTGATAATGCATCCTGCACTACGAACTGTTTTGCACCTATGGTAAAGATATTGCATGAGACATTCGGGATAGAGAGGGGATTTATGACAACAATCCATTCATACACGGCGGACCAGAGACTCATTGATGCGCCACACAAGGACCTGAGAAGGGCGAGAGCTGCTGCCCATTCTATAATTCCCACTACTACAGGGGCAGCAAAGGCAATTGAGATAATCATCCCTGAATTGAAAGGAACATTGGATGCTATTTCTGTCAGGGTTCCAACCATTGATGCCTCACTTGTTGACTTTGTATGTACTGTAAAAAAGGAAACATCGAAGGAAGAAGTAAATAACGCCTTCAAGAGGGCATCCGAAAGAAACCCACGATATATTGAATATCTGAAAGATGAGGTTGTCTCCTGTGATATCATAGGCAATCCCCACTCTATGATATTCGATCCGTATGAAACAAAGGTCATTGGCAATCTCGTAAAGGTGCTCGCATGGTATGACAATGAATATGGGTATGCGTCAAGGGTTGTAGATCTTGCTCATTATATAGGCGAAAGGCTGTAGAATATGAACTGTAGGCACGAATTCAATTCGTGCAGGTAACAACCCTGATTCTAACCACAAAGTTCACAAAGAAAATCTAAAATCTGTAATCTTCAATCTTGTAATCCAATCTCTGTGTTCTCTGTGGTTGGTTCTCCTGGTAATGTTATAAAGGGGGAGTTATGTTGTCTCTTAGAGATATCGATTTTAAAGCTAAAAAGGTTCTTCTGCGAGTTGATTTTAATGTTCCGTTAAAGGAAGGGGAGATAGCCGATGATACGAGAATTCAGGCATCGCTGGATACTATAAATTATATACTTGATAAAGGGGGAAGGCTTATAATCATCTCCCATCTTGGAAGGCCAAAGGGTGAAAAGGTCAAGGATATGAGTCTTGCCCCCGTGGCTCAACGATTATCTTCTTTAATTTCAAGACCTGTTAAATTTATTCCTGATTGTATCGGACCCGAGGTGGAAAATGCAATTGTGGGTCTTAGAGACGGTGAAGCCATTCTTCTTGAAAACCTGCGATTTTATAGAGAGGAGGAAGGGAACGATTCGGAATTTGCAAGAAAACTTGCAGGGTCTGCTGATGTTTATGTGAATGATGCCTTCGCCACAGCGCATCGTGCGCATGCATCTACAGTAGGGGTAACACATTATATAAAGACAAAAATGCCCGGGTTTTTGATGGAAAAGGAGATCAAGTGGCTCAGTAAAGCATGTGAATCACCACCCCACCCCTTCTTGGTAATACTTGGTGGAGCAAAGGTATCAACAAAGATAGATGTGATAGAAAATCTTCTGCCGAAGTGTGATAAATTACTAATAAGTGGTGGAATGACTTATACCTTTTTCCGGAGTTTAGGCAAGGGAGTGGGAAATTCTATACTGGAGGAGGACAAGCTGGATGTTGCTAGGAAGATACTGGACAAGGCAGGGGATAAATTGTTACTTCCATCCGACTGTATTGTTGCGAACAGGATTGCTGAAGATGCTGAAATGAAGGTTATGGAGGAGATACCCGACGGCTGGATAGGAGTTGATACGGGACCCTTAACCATAGAACGTTACAAAAGAGAGATAGAATCTGCAAAAACTATTCTGTGGAATGGCCCGCCTGGTATATTTGAAATTAACAGATTTTCAAATAGCACGAAGGAAATTATCTTTGCCCTGAAGAATGCGAAAGAAAAAGGCGCAATAGTGATAGCAGGAGGGGGAGATACAGCATCGGCAATAAACAAAGTCGGTCTTAAAGAGGGTTTTAGCCACATATCAACGGGTGGAGGTGCATCGCTTAAATTCCTTGCTGGCAAAAAACTCCCGGGAATTGTTGCACTTATGTCAGAAGAGACAGGCTAAACTTACCACTGCTTTTCTTGACGCTGATTTCCGCTGATATGTTGAAGTCATTGGGTCGTTCAGGTTAATTAGGTCATTGAGTCAATAACCTAATTACCTAATAACTTAATTACCATTTTTATCTGTGTTAATCCGTGTTAATCTGCGTCCGATTTTTTTATAGATGGGGGGACAAATGAACCTACACGAATACCAGGCAAAGGAGATAATGAGGAGATACGGTCTTCCTGTTCAGGAGGGTAAAGTCGCCACAACCCCAGAAGAGGCAGAGAAGATTGCAATGGAGTATAATGGTTCTGTTATGGTAAAAGCGCAGGTCCATACAGGTGGAAGGGGAAAGGCAGGTGGCGTTAAGTATGCAGAAACAGTTAATGAGGTAAAGAACTATAGCACAAGTATACTTGCTATGAAGATTAAGAACCTCCCTGTGAAGAAGGTATTGATAGCAAAGGCGGTGGATATAAAAAAGGAATACTATCTGGCGGTAATAATGGACAGGGATAAGAAGTTTCCTCTCTTTATGGCGTCGAGAGAGGGTGGGATGGATATTGAAGAGGTTGCAAGAGAGAAACCCGAGGCAATAACCAAGCTATGGGTTGACCCCGTGTATGGGTTCTTTCCCCATCAGGCAAAGGAGATAGCACTTTCACTCTTTGACGACAAGACACTTGCACTCCAGAGTGTAAATATAGTAATAGCACTTTATGAACTGTTTGCAGAATGCGATGCCCAGATCGCTGAGGTGAATCCACTCGCACTCGATGGAGGGGGAAAACTCTGGGTTACAGACGCAAAGGTGGTACTTGACGATAATGCACTTTCAAAACATCCTGAGCTTGAGAACTTGAGAGACCCTGACCCCGGGGAAGAAAAGGAACTGGCAGCAAAGGAAGCGGGTCTTTCGTATATACCCCTGTTCGGAGATATAGGGTGTGTTGTCAATGGTGCTGGTCTTGCAATGGCAACTATGGACCTTATAAAGAAGTATGGTGGAGAACCTGCAAACTTTCTTGACATTGGTGGCAGTTCTTCGCCCGAGAAGGTGGAGAAGGCACTGGAGATCCTTCTTACAGATAGAAATGTAAGAGTAATATTTTTCAATATCTTTGGTGGTATTACAAGGTGTGACGATGTTGCAAAGGGTATAGTTCAAGCTACAACGAAGATGAAGATAGAACTTCCTATGGTGGCAAGACTCACAGGGACAAACGAGAATAAGGCAAAGAAGATACTTAAGGATTCCCCAATAGTTCCTGTTCTATCTATGCGAGAAGGAGCAGTAAAGGCAATAGAACTGGCAAAAACCGATTAGAAGAAAAAAATTACATATCAAGGATTAAAATCCTAAATTCTAAATTCGAAACTCTAAACAATATCTAAATCCCAATTCTCCAATGTACTAAACAAGTTTGGGATTTATAATTTGGGGCATTAGAAATTGTTTAGGATTTAGGAATTATGATTTAGAATTTTTGCATTTTGGTATTACTATGGGGGTTATTTGAGTATCCTTATTAACGAAAATACACGGGTATGTGTCCAGGGGATAACTGGAAGGGATGGTTCATTTCATACAGAGAAAATGGCTGAATATGGTACGAAGGTGGTATGTGGAGTGACACCCGGTAAAGGGGGAACAAACTTCTTAGATATTCCTGTGTATGATATGATGAAAGATGCTGTAAAGAAAGAAGGAGCGAATACAAGCATAATATTTGTTCCTGCAAAATTTGCGGTAGATGCCCTCTTTGAGACAGGAGATTCAGGAGTAAAGCTTGTTGTGTGCATAAGCGAAGGTATACCTGTGCTTGACATAGCAAAGGTATTAAAGTTTTACAGAGAAAGGGGGGTTATGCTTATAGGCCCAAATTCTCCTGGGCTTATATCACCGGGCAAGAGCAAGGTAGGTATTCTTCCCTCAAACATTTTTAAAAAGGGTAGTATCGGAGTTATATCAAGGAGTGGAACCCTCACATACGAACTCGTTTCGCATATAACAAAATCAGGATTTGGAGAGTCAACCTGCATAGGTATAGGTGGAGATCCCCTGCTTGGGCTCAAGTTTATAGACTGTCTTAAACTATTTGAAGAAGACTCTGAGACAGATGCAATTCTTTTGGTCGGAGAAATCGGAGGACATGATGAGGAGGATGCAGCGGATTTTATAAGAGATAATGTAAGCAAGCCTGTTGTTGCCTTTATGGCAGGAAAGACTGCGCCTCCTGGTAAGCGGATGGGGCATGCTGGTGCGATAATCTCTGGAGGGGCTGGAACCGCAAAGGAGAAGATAGAGAAGTTTGAGAGCGTAGGGATTAGGGTTGCATCCGAACCCGAGGAGGTAGGAACTCTTTTTAAGGAACTTCTTTGAAGGACTGAATCTAACCACAAAGTTCACAAAGAAAATCTAAAATCTCTTGGTGTTCTTTGTGCCCTTTGTGGTGAAAAATGGACTGTAGGGCACGGTTTTAACCGTGCGAACATTACTTCTTTAACTTGCTATTATGAAGAAATATACTATAAAAATAAATAAAGATTGGTGTAAAGGGTGCAACCTTTGTGTTGCTTTCTGTCCTCGTAATGTCCTTGCAATAGGAAAAGACAGGATGGCAGAGCCAGTGAAAGAAGATGACTGCACGGGATGCCTTGTTTGTGAATATAAATGCCCTGATTTTGCAATTACCGTAAACAGTTTCGAAGAATCTTGTAGAGTGAAAGTAAATAGATAGAGAACCACAGATTCCACAGATTTAATTTATTTAGACTCTTCTTTATATGGATGTGATACTATTCGTTGGCTAACGGATGGCTGAAGAAGGAAAAACGATGTCTTTGGTTTTACAGTTTATGATAATGGCAACATACTTCTCAGGAATGTATCTTGGTGGTGAGAAGATCGGCTATACAATAATAGATACGAAACCTACAGAAAGTGGATATATTTTAAAGGAGATAGTGTTTATAAGACTTGGTATGATGGGAGCGAAGAGGACAATGGAGACGTCATCGGTGTATGAACTTGATAGGGGATACCGACTTAAAAAATTCTCATTTGAACTCGAATCGGAGACACAGAAAATCTCATCTAACGGAGAGATAAAAGAGCAAGAACTTATATACAGCGTGAAGACAGGAAATAGAGAGAGAAGTGAGAGAATAAAACTTGATGGGGATGTATATGTGTCCCAGTCAATCCCTTTTCTTGTTTCTACCTTAAGAAAGAACCTGTTGCTTTCCGTGTTTGACCCCACCATATTTGCAGTAAATCAGGCAAAGGTGAGTATAATAAAGGAGACAGGTGATTCTATAAAGATCGAGACAGAATTACTGGGGGCGAAATCAACAACCTGGGTGGGAAAGAATGGGGAGATACTACGGTCAGAGGAACCTATGGGTATTCTGATGGTCAAAGAGAATAAGAAAAAGGCATTGGAGTTTGGAGAGACATCACCTGAGATACTCACTATGTTTGCAATACCCGCAGGTATGGAGATAAAAAATCCCAGGCAGGTAACCTATCTTAAGGCAATAGTAAAGGGTAGATTCAAAGAGACAGAAAGGCAGAAACTCTCCGACGATACACTCACGATTGAAAGTATTGGACCTGATGAGGGAATAAGAACAATACCTGCAAGGGGATTTGGATGCAACAGAGCAAAACCGCAACCGGTTCCTGAAGAACTAAAGAGATACCTTGAAGATACTCCTCTTATCCAGGTAAGCGACAGAAAGATAAAGAGTAAATCCAACCAGATAGTGAAAGGCGCAAAAGATGAATGGGACAGGGTAAAGAAACTTGTCTCCTGGATAGATAAGAATGTAAAGGATTTTCCATCTGCGACAATTCCAAGTGCTGTTGATGTTCTGAAAACACTTGAAGGTGACTGTAATGAACACGCTGTCTTTTTCTGTGCCCTCTCAAGGGCGGCAGGGATTCCTGCGGATATATGTGTAGGTCTGGTTCTGATGGATGGATATTTTTATTACCATGCCTGGAATAAGGTATGGGTGGGAAGATGGGTCGAGGTGGACCCGACTTTCAATCAGATAATAGCAGACGCCACACATATTACACTTGAAGAGGGTGGACTCAAGGATTGGGCAAAGATAATGGACCTTATTGGAAATATTGAGATAAAGGTAGTAGAGTATAGATGATAGTTGGTTAGTTAGTTTGTTAGTTGGATAGTTGGTTAGTTTGTTAGATGTGTGATTGGTTTTTGCATTTTGATTTTTTTCATGATGCATGATGGATGTTGATAGAATATCCGGGAGTAGGCTCTTTACAAAGGAGAAGTTTCTCTTCTATAAAAGGCTACCATCTACCCAGGACCGTGCTAAAGAACTCATTAAAAATAGCGTGGGTGAGGCAGGATATGTAATCGTGGCAGATGAGCAATACAGAGGGAGGGGAAGGTTTAGAAGGGTATGGTCTTCTCACAAGGGAGAATCACTTACATTTTCTTTCATTACGGAGAAGATTCCACTTCTGTCTATGAGGACTGCGTTGTCTGTTGCTGAAACACTTGAAGAAGAATGCGGACTTCGGGCAGAGGTTGAATGGCCAAATGACATTGTAGTGAATGGCAGAAAGATATGCGGAATACTGATTGAGACAGAGAGGAATCTTGCAATCATTGGAGTTGGAATGAATGTCAATGAAACTGTACTTCCCCTTGAGAGTGCAACATCTGTAAGGATAGAAACTGGAATACCAGCCAGTAGAGAGGCAATACTCTCCTTATTTCTTTCTATTTTCGAGGGTAACCTAACGAGGGAAAACATAATGGATTGTGTGAGAGAATACCTGTCTTTTATGGATAGATATGTTGAGATAGAAACTGAGAACGGGGTTGTAAGGGGTGAATTTATTAACTTGGGCGAAGATGGGGAGATTATAATAAGGACCGAGAGTGGGTCCATAGCGAGTTTTCTGCCTGGTGAAGCAAAAAGGATGCATAAATTAACCGCCCCGTTGTTAGCGGGGACGGATAGATAAAGAGGGTAAATTAGGTCATTTGGTAATTTGGTAATTAAGTCATTAGGTAATTAGGTCATTGGGCTATCAAGCTATTAGGTAATTAGGTTATTGACGCAACGACGCTAAGACGCAATGACCCAATAACTTAAGTATATCAGTGTAAACCTGCGTCAAAAAAATATGTAGGCACGGTTTCAAACTGTGCAGATCTACCTGTCGCTAGACAGGCAATAGCACAAATTGAATTTGTGCCTACAATCTCAATGACCTAATAACTCAATAACTTTAACATATCTGTTTAATCAGTTGATATGGTAGCAGGTGTAAATTCTGAAGCAGTTCTGGGAATAAATGCATACCTTGTTCTGGTAGAGGTTGACCTTGCAAGGGGTGTTCCTACATTTTCAACCGTCGGTCTGCCAGATGCAGCGGTGAAAGAGTCAAAAGACAGGGTAGGGACTGCTATAAAGAACTCAGGGTTTGAAGTCCCACTGAAGAGAATAACCGTGAACCTTGCCCCTGCGGATATGAAGAAAGAAGGTTCTGGATTTGATCTTCCTATCGCCCTTGGCATTCTCGCTGCAAATGGTACCGTAAAGAAGGATAAACTCGAAGAAACCATAATAGCAGGAGAACTCTCTCTTGATGGCACACTGAGGGGGATACGAGGTGCGCTTCCCATAGCTCTTTCCTGCAAGGAGAATAACTTCACAAAGATGCTTCTGCCAGAGGAAAATGCAAGAGAGGCAGCCATAACTCAGGATATCAATGTCTATCCAGTAAAGTCACTGAGGGAAGCTGTTCAATTCTTGAACGATGAAATAGAGATCCAACCCTGCCGGGTAAACCTTGACGAGGTGTGGGAACAGGCATCGCAGTATATAGAGGACTTCTCGGATGTAAAAGGGCAAGAAGGTGCAAAACGTGCCCTTGAAGTTGCTGCAGCTGGAGGACACAATCTGCTGATGATTGGCCCACCCGGTTCTGGTAAGACAATGCTCGCAAGGAGACTGCCTACAATATTACCAGAGCTCACACTTTCAGAGGCACTTGAGACAACAAAGATACACTCGGTTGTGGGACTTCTTGGGGGGAAAGCAATAGTTGCTACAAGGCCATTCAGAAGCCCACATCATACAGTATCAGATGCAGGTCTCATTGGCGGTGGACAGCACCCAAGACCGGGAGAGGTCTCGTTGGCACACAATGGTGTACTTTTCCTTGACGAACTACCTGAATTCAACAAGAATGTACTGGAGGTTATGAGACAGCCGATAGAGGATGAAAAAGTCACGATATCAAGGGCAGCTATATCACTGACATTCCCATCGAGGTTTATGCTCGTGGCTGCAATGAACCCCTGTCCTTGTGGGTATTTTGGAGATCCACACCACAACTGCACCTGCACGCCGGGAATGATTCAAAAGTATGTTTCAAAGATATCGGGACCGCTTCTGGACAGGATAGATATACACATAGAGGTACCAGCCCTCACATACGATGAGCTTAAAGAACGTTCATCTGGAGAGAAAAGTGTGGTGATAAGGGAGAGGGTTAATAAGGCGAGAAAGAGGCAACTTGAAAGATATAAGGATAGAAAAGGTATGTATTGTAATGCACAACTCGCATCGAAGGATACTAGAAGGTATTGTGAGATTGATGCTTCCTGTGATGAACTCCTGCGGGCGGCGATATCAAAGTTTGGTTTATCTGCAAGGGCGTATGATAGAATCCTTAAAGTATCGCGAACAATAGCGGATATAGAGGATTCCCCAAATATACAACCACCCCACATCTCTGAGGCAATTCAGTATAGAACTCTTGATAGGAAATATTGGATGGTGTAGGTATTAAGATAGTTATTTCTATTTTTCAGCTCATAGGAGTCTGTGACCTGACCTCATCACCCCAACTCTGTCAGATATAAACGAGTTAGGCGAGATATGACCGAATGCCAGATTCGTAAAATACTTGTGCAAAAGGGAAATAGATATGAGCGATGATAAGTATGAGAAGATAGTTACTCTTAATAACGAAGTGGAAGCAAGGTTATTAGAGTCTATATTGCGGGAAAGCAATATTCCGTGTTTCTTGAAGTCGTACCATGATTCTATGTATGATGGATTATGGCAAAGTCGGATGGGTTGGGGGCATGTCGAAGCACCTTCCGAATACAAAGAAGAGATATTGAGACTGTACAAAAATATGAGGAATGCAAAGTAGGTTAGAAATTGGAGTCGGGTCTTTAATTTTAAATATTAGCTTCTTACTGCCAACCAACCTCTTTTTATATTATACAATCAATTCCATCTAAAGTCAAGAAAAGAAATAAAAAGAGCAGAGCTTAGCGTCTGCCTGTCCATACGGATCCTTCGGACTGGCACAAATTGAATTTGTGCCTACAAAATAGTATCCAACTCGGGTTATTCCAATGCCTCAATTATGTCAAAACCGGCGGAAGGACTGATAGCGGATAAACCTGTCCCAAAAGAACGGGTTGAAGCGGTGATAAAAATTTAAAATTAAAGACCTGACCCCCACGAGCGGAGGGATAGGGGGAGGATAACAAAGATGGTCACTAATATTTTATCTATTACTACATTATTCATCTTGGTTGGGTGTGAGTCTACGGAGACTAAATTAGATAAAGTGTTACAAAGACAGATTGAAACTGCTGTAGAGAGTTTTCATGGCGATGTTGGTATTTATGTTCGTCATCTCTCAAAAAACATCACAGCTGGCATTAATGAAAATGACCTCTTTCCTACAGCTAGTATGATAAAAGTACCCATCCTGGTCAAGATATTTGATAAAATTGAAAAAGGTGAATTGACCATAGACAGCAGGGTCATTTATTATAAAGATTCCATTAATTATCCCTGGAAAGGTGACGATGCCATTTCACGATTTAAAGATGGAGAAGATATTAGTATTGGCAAGCTTATGGCACATATGATCACCTTTAGTGATAACCATGCCGGTATCTGGCTTCAGGAATTGGCTGGGTCAGGGACTGAAATTAATGAATGGTTAAATCAAGAGGGTTTTCGTTCCACGCGAGTTAACTCAAGGACTACGGGTAGAGAAGATGATTATGAGCGATATGGGTGGGGACAGACGACACCAAGAGAAACGGCAGAATTATTGGTTATGATAAGAGAGGGAAGGGCAGTGTCAAAACGAGCGAGTGATGATATGTTCCGTCATCTAACCCGAATATACTGGGATGGGAATGCCCTTTCTCAAATTCCGCCTACTATTCAAGTAGCATCTAAGCAAGGGGCACTTGACCAGTCAAGATCCGAGGTAGTAATTGTTAATGCGCCACATGGTGATTATGTATTCTGTATCATAACAAAAAATCAAAAAGATACGAGTTGGGTGATATCTAACGAAGGTTCTGTATTAATTAGAAATATATCAAATCTACTCTGGAATTATTTTGAACCAGACTTTGGATGGGAACAAGAAATTGGTATAGAAGAATATTGGTGATTATTCGGCCCGAAGGGATTGAGGGAAGTACAGAGGTGTGAGAAGAGAGATTGAAGAACTGCTTGAAATTTAAAATAAAAGACCTGACCCCCGGTGCTATGAGAAAATATGCCATAATTTTACTATCCCTGCTTTTTCTTACCTGTTTTAATCCGCATCCGCAGGCTCCTGAATGGGACATAGATATAACCATCCCCCTCGTTAAAGAGCGGTATCCAGTCATAAACATTGTAGATACTCTCAATCCAAATATTGGAATACAGGTTGGTGAGGATTCCATCATGCAACTTTATCTGGAGATAGATATAGATACCTTCACTGTTGAAGATTCGCTGTATTTGGAAGATATGGATACTCTTATATCAAGAAGAATTGGAGATGCGTGGATAAGTAACCTTGGTATAACTAATGTTTCTGTATCTGTTAGGGAGATAGCTGAGGGTATAGGAATTGGACCCCCTGACACCCCATACGTAGTCCCCTTTATTCCACCTTTTTCATACACATCATCATTAAAGTCCGGCACATTTGATATGGTAGATTCTATCTGTTTTACTGTTGTATGCCTTTCAGTGCGTTTTGTCAACCAGACAGAAGTGAGTTTTGATTCTGTAAGCTTTATACCTGTGAGTGGCCTGGAGATAGATCCCATTATCTTTACTCAACTCTCCAGCAATTCACTCATAGATACAACGTTGTACATAGAAAACGCTGTAATTAAGGGGGGTATTCAGGCCCGACTGGGCTTCGCTACAGTAGATACGCTCTTTGGAGTTCTTCTTTCTCCGGACGATTCTGTTTTCGTTTCTTTGGTTCTTGATTCTGTAAAGATAGGAAGCGGTAGGATTAAAATTCCCTCTTTTAGAGATTCAATAGATTACGAGTTTAATTTCCCCTTTTTCTCTGATTATTCCTTCGACCTGGACAGCGTAGTATTTTCACGGGGGAGCTTATATCTCAATATAGATAACGGTCTGCCAATTGGAGGGAGATTGACTGCTGATATTGAACAGCTGGATGCCTCGTTTGTAGTTTCATTATCGCCTTATACAACATCCACAGAAGAGTTGAGCCTTACCGATATGACCTATGATAATACAGGTTCTCCTGTCGGGAGCACGCTCCTATCTATGAAACTGATAATGGCTTTAGACTCCTCCTGTGGTTTTGTTGACATTACTGCCAATGATAACATCGCAGTAGGGGTTAATCTTGAGGTGCCGGATTACAGTTTGATCGCCGGGGAGATAGTCGAACCAATCACCTATCCAATTGATTACAACCTGGAAGTTCCTGTAGAATATGGTGATATTGGTTGCGTCAGGCTTGCAGAATCTCGCCTGTATGTGGATATATGGAATACCATAGGTTTTGCATCCAGTATAATTGGTAACATTACCGGCAAAAATTCATATTCTGACTCTGTGTCTATTCCATTCTCATTATTAGTGGATCCCGGAACTCCTTCTTTACCACCAGCACACAGTGAATTCTCCTGTAATCTTGCACCCATTTTAGATATTTTACCTGAGGAGATTGTCATCTCCGGAGATGTTTCACTTGAGGCGGGAAAGGGGGTTTTGGAAAAGACTTCTTATATTACTGGCAGTGTTCGTAATGAGACTCCTTTCAGAGTAGCATTTACACAGGATACAATCTATTTTGATACTTCTGAAGTAGAGATGAGTAAGGATTTGACAGATGCTCTCTCAAATTTACAGTCAGTAAATCTGCAAGTTGATGTGCGAAATCATTTTCCTCTCGGACTGGACTGCGATATTGTAGTAATGAAGTATTCTCCAGAAGTGGATTCTTTAGTAAAAAGGATAACCATACCCCCAGCGCCTTGTGACCAGAACGGAGTGGCAATATCCCCGAGGATTGCTACCATAGAAATAGCTCTGGATTCGCTTGAGTTTGATATACTTCAAAATCCTCCATTTTCAACATTTGCCATTCTCTATATCCCGGAAACCGATACGATAGCGGTTCACGCAAGGGACTATCTTGAGTTTGATGCATATTGTGTGATTGGAGTGAGAATAAGAGAATGATACATCTTCTTATACTATTCCAGATTTTGGGTCTGTGGGCAAACAATGCAAACTATCTTGTGCTCTCAGGCACAAATACGGTGTTCTCCAGAGGTGTGGATGCTATACTCTATAATCCTGCTAATCTCTCTCTGGACAAGGGCTTCTCAATGAGGGTAATATCCCCATCTTTTGGGGTCTTTAACACTTCCTTTTCTCTCTCTAAATATAATTACTATAGCAGTGGTGTCTTCCTGGAGGAGGCAGATAAGAAGGAGATCATGAATTCCATACCGAATACAGGACTTGCACTATTAGTAAACACAAATATCACCGGGTTTGAATTTTCCAGTGGTGGATTTGCTTTCTCGGCCAGAGCCCTGGGTTTCGGCAAAGTGACAATACCCAAGATCTTCTTTGACCTGATATTGTGGGGCAATGAATTAGACAGAGTTTATCAATTTGAAAGGATGGATGAGGCGGCAGTTGCTTTTCTTTCGTTTACTTCTTCCTATGGTAGGATGTTAGGTATAAACGGAAGGAATCTCTCATTAGGTGGTGGCGTCAGATACATTTACGGACTCTACACTGCTTATATAAGCGAAGCGAATTTGTATCTACTTACATCGAAGTATGCGCTCAACGGGGATGGGTTTTTGAAATACTGCACTGGGCAAGGAGGTGGAGGATTTGCCTTTGATTTTGGACTTTGTACAGAGATTTCAGATGTAGCAAGGGTCGGTTTCAGTCTTTTGAATGTCAATACAGGTATAAACTGGTTATCAAACACACACGAAGGGTGGCTTAGTATAAGGATTGATTCACTCAATCTCAGCAACACGGAGGATGTGATTACATCCAGCGATTCTTCCTATACCAGAGGTCCTTTTAAAACCTCTCTCCCTGCATATCTAATGCTTGCATTTGAATACGATAAGGGAAATTTGCAATGCGGAGTGGGCTATGAACAGGCGATAAATGAAACGCCCATATCATCAAGAAAACCTCAGTTGTCCCTTGCGGTGAAGTATAACTTTGGAACATGGTTTGTGCCGATGGCTGGGATGGCAATTGGTGGGGAAGAAGGATTTTTAGTAGGTATAGGTTCCTGTTTCGCTATAAAAAAGGTGGGATTGAACTTTGGTATACAGAATGTGGGAACTCCGTTTTATGGTATACGAGGACTAAAACTGGGAGTAGATATAGGATATAAGATACTATAAAATTGAAAGGAACACAATCAGAATTCTACACTACCTGAAAGTCTTGAATTTGTCCCAAGTTGTGGATGATAACTCTGCCCGTAGTCTACAGTAAGACTACCCAGCTTGATCCCGGCACCGAAACTCATATCACCCTTATCCCATCCAACCCTCACTGCGAATCTGTCCTTATAGACATACTCTACCCCTATATGTGGATCGCTCTTTATGGCGTCGAGTTTGGTGATTTTGTTTTCAATATTTGTATCCAGCCCGCCTGCTAATATAAATTTGCCTGAGAATCTCTCTGCGGGAACTTCATAAGATATTCCCATCTTGAGCAGTGGAACAATGAATTCCTTTGTGCCTGCATTCCAGAAGAGGAGCGTTGTTGTCAGGTTCTCTATATACAATCCGACTGAGAATGGATAAAAATTATATAATACGCCTCCATCTATACCAAACCCATATGCACTGCCCTCTTGCCATCTTCTGTATATCGTCTTGACATTTGCACCAAGGTATAGGCAGGAGGTAGTGACCTCGCCAAACTTTACTTTTTTACCATAAGTAAAATATAATACCCAATCATCCACATTTGCAGTATCTAAAGCAACAGAGTCATTGGTGAATATTATGTCTGGATAACCTACCTGATAGAGCGCAAGCCCTAAGCCCTGCATTTTATCCGACATTGCAGAAGATACAGCATTATAGTTGATTATTCCGCCAAAACTCTCTGAATGGAAGAGGAAAATCTGTTTTCCTTCCTCTCGCACAATACAGGCTGGATTCCAGAACGGGGATTCTGAAATTCTTGCCAGGGTAACATACGCACCTCCCATAGCCTGCGCCCTTCCACTAACAGGAAGATCTAAAAATTCACCCGCGTATTTCGCGCCGAATGATACGAGAAATGAAAGAAGGAGAAACATATCAAGCCGATTTTGAAGGTTAGAAATTTAGGGTGAGTAACCAAGACCAATATCAAGAATCTCGAGATTGGATTTCTCTGTCCCCTTTGGAACCCTGTTCTTGACAGCCTTTTTAATAGCATTATTACTTACTATTTTTGTAATCCTCACAAATGCCCCAAGCGCTGCTATATTTGTCCCTATCTCTCTTCCGGTCTTATCTCTTACCGTTTCAGAAAAGGGAATAAGGTAGACATTTTTGTGCTCGAAGGTCTTCACATAGAATAGATCCGCTATAAGGATTCCGTCCTTTTTTAACCTGTGCTTGTACCTGTCGTATCCTTCTTGCGAGAGAGCTATCATACAATCCGCTGATGTAATCTTTGGATAGTCTATCTCTTGGTCAGATATGACAATCTCAGAGACTGTTACCTCGCCTCTTGCGGCTGCGCCGTATCTTTCAGAATTGGCAACATTCCTGCCGTCGTATATGCCTGCTGCCTCTGTAAGTATATATCCTCCAAGGATTATACCCTGCCCACCACTTCCAACACAGATAATCTCTTTACGCATACCCTATACGAAAATTAAAAATCAAAATGCAAAAATCAAAAAGGTATTTAGTTTGCTGGTTTGTTAGTTTGTTAAAATCAAACCAACTATCAGCCTAACCAACTATCCAACCAACCAACTACTTCAGCCTTTTGGTATTCTATCAGGATCTAATGCTCTTTGCCTTTTCTACAATCTCTTTCTCATATAACTCTGTGTACTCAGGTCTTAACACATTTAGAAATTCGCCTGTAAGTATCTTTTCGCCTATCTCTTCTTTCGTCTTGCCCTTTACCGCGCTTATACCAATCGTATTTTCTTTGAGCCACATAAAATTCTCAACAGGCGTTCTCATCTTATTTCTCCTTCCGTACGCAGTAGGGCAGGTAGAAAGCACATCAACAACCGAAAATCCTTTGTGGAGAAGTGCTTTCTTTAGCAGTTTATCAAGTGCTGGCACATGGTATACGGTTCCCCTTGCAACATAGGACGCACCACAACCTATTGCGAGTTCAACTATATCAAATGGAGGCTCTACAGCCCCATAAGGAGCGGTCGAGGCAAAGCTACCACGAGGAGTCGTCGGAGAAGCCTGTCCCCCTGTCATTCCGTAGATGTAGTTGTTACAAATGATGGCTGTGATATCTATATTTCTTCTTGCTGTGTGTATGAAGTGATTTCCACCTATTGCCACCGCATCTCCATCCCCCATAACAACTATAACCTTTAGAGAAGGATTTGCAAGTTTTATGCCGGTTGCGAATGTGAGTGCCCTTCCATGCGTGGTATGGAGTGTATGACAGTCAACATACCCGGGCATTCTCCCGCAGCACCCGATTCCCGAAATCATACACACTTCGTCCTTCTTCCATCCAATACTATCTACTGCTCGGAGAATGGATGCAAGGGCTATCCCATGCCCACACCCGGAGCACCATATAAACGGAAGTTTTTTCTTTCTTATGTAATTAATCGCAATCTCAGTCTTCATACAATTCAGTTACAGAGCATATCAGAAGACCAGTGTATCGGTTCGACTGAGCTCACCGAAGGCTCACCGAAGTCAGTGGGCAGAATGTCAGAACAGACTGGTAGTCGGTAATCGGTTATCAGTAATCGGTAAATTCCAAGGCGTATCAGAATATCAGCAGATCAGTCCATACGGATCCGTAGGGATAGGCAGAATATCAGGATACCAGAAGATCAGGCAGCCTGATGCTCTGATATACTGATACCCTCCCGACTGATATTCTGATCTCCCGATATACTCGTCATGTTATGCTTCCTACTGATATTCTGATCGTCGGATACACTTGTTTTTCCTGACCACTGATGACCAATCACTGATTACCTGCTCCGCTGGTATCCTTCCTACTAATAATCTAATTCGCTAATGCACTTATCCTACCGGTTTATCGCAACTGGAACAGGCTGTACAAAAACAACAGTGCAGCAAGTTGGAGTTAATCCGTAAGGATTTTAGATAAAAGGCTTACGCCTTAACTCCATCACAATCCGGTTTATCGCAACCACGGAAGGGTGTTCCTACCCTGACCCTACACTATAAGGTTTATCGCAACCGGGAGGTTGCTCCTACATAGATATATTGTGTAATATCTCTTCAGGTGTAATTATTGTGCCATCTGCCTTTCCAATAAACCTAACATCGCATTCTGATGCACGCTCAACCTCTCTCACAATCTGACCAAGATTCATCTCACAAACATATATCATATCTACCTTCTTTGATAATTTCTTTACTTCTCCATATGGAAACGGCCATAACGTAATTGGTCTTACAAATCCTATTCTTTCTCCCTTTTTTCTTATTTCGTTTACAACCCTCAAACTACTCCTCGAGGTTGAGCCATACGAAAATATACAGATTTTGGCATCATCCATAAACCTTACATCTAAATCCCTTACATCTGCTTCTTTTATCTTGGTTGCAAGCCTTTGCTGGAGTTTTTGAACCTTTTCTGGATTTGATGTTGGGAATCCTGTTTCATCATGCGCAAGACCTGTTATGTGAAACCTGTAACCTCTACCGTA
The DNA here is from genome assembly GCA_034722095.1 of Caldifarciminota bacterium. Lineage (GTDB taxonomy): Bacteria > Hydrothermota > UBA3073 > UBA3073 > UBA3073 > UBA3073. Next base: position 17,855 of record JAYENM010000339.1, read on the forward strand.
CGGAGCGAGTGGTGGGACATCGTATCTTGAATCAAATGGAAGATATTCTTGCGGCGGGACATTTGGGAAGCCCCTCTCTAATACTTCTATACTTGTATCTAATTCCACTTTCTCTCTCAGGTGTGCAAGAATCTCATCCGAAAGAAGGATGACTGGTGTTCTGTATTTTTCAGAGTAGTTAAATGCCCTGATTGTAAGAGAGTAGCATTCCCGGACAGAGAACGGTGTAAGAACTATTATTGGATGGTCACCATGTGTACCCCATCTTGATTGCATGGCGTCGCCCTGTGATGGGTAGGTGGGAAGACCCGTCGAAGGTCCCCCTCTCTGGACATCAACTATCACACAGGGAATCTCTCCCATAGCAGCAAATCCTATGTGTTCTTGCATCAGGGAGAGGCCAGGGCCTGACGTTGCTGTCATAGATTTTATACCTGTGAGGGAAGCACCAAGGCAGGCGCCAAGACTTGCAATTTCGTCTTCCATCTGGATGAATTTTCCTCCCAGGGTCGGGAGTCGGAGGGACATAAGTTCTGCTATATCAGAGGATGGTGTAATAGGATAACCACCAAAGAATCTACATTTAGAGGCAAGTGCTCCTTCTACAATTGCCTCATTACCTGAGAGAAGCAAAGGCATACTATTCTTCTTTTGGCTTTCTTCTCATCACCTTTTCCATATCTACCAGTTCCAACATACAGATATTGGCACCGTCTCCTTTTCTCTGGCCAAGACTGAGAATCCTTGTGTATCCGCCGTTCCTATTCTTATATACAGGGGCTATCTCATCCCACACTTTTTTAACAGTTTTTTTATCTCCTGTGAGAGAGTAGGCAAGTCTCCTGGAGTGGAGATCACCCTTCTTGGAGAGGGTGACGATCTTTTCGGCAAGAAGTCTCACCCTCTTCGCCTTTTCATTAGTCGTCTTTATAGAATGATGGGTAAAGAGAGATATCACAAGACTTTTTAGCATTGCATCCCGTTTTTGCTTTTCTCTTCCCAATTTTGCGATTTTGGAACGGTGTCTCATTTTCCCTCCAGTTTTGAGGGTTCCATACCGAACGAGAGACCGTAACTCTTCAGTATGGTTGATAGTTCCTGCAATGATTTCTTACCGAAGTTGGGAAATTTGAGCATTTCCTGCTCTGTCATCTGAACAAGGTCTCGCAGGGTCTCAATACCCGCTGTTTTCAAACAGTTGGCAGCCCTCACTGATAGTTCCAGTTCCGATATCTTTATATTGAGTGTCTTTTTGAGTCTCTTTTTGTCTTCAGGCTCTTCTCTTTCCCTCTCGATAGTAATTTCGCGGAGTTTCAAAAATGGCTCGATATGGTCTCGTAAAAGAGCAGCTGCTATTGTTTCTGCATCCTCTGGTTTAATTCTTCCATCTGTCCAAATCTCAAGAATAAGCTTCTCGCGGTTCTTTACGCCGACACTCTCAACCTTAAAATTTACTCTCTCAATGGGTGAGTAGAGCGCATCTATAAATATTGTTCCGATAGGTGCACGGTTATAACCTGGAAGTTCCTCTCTAGGTACATATCCTCTTCCTGTAGTCACGCCGAGTATTACATTCAGGTTAACATCATCCTTCATCACTGTTGCTATAAGATGTTCAGGATTTATTATCTCAAAAGTCCCGTCAGATTCTATATTTTTTGCATAAACAGGTCCCTTTCCCTTGATAGATAGTTCTATCTCCTTTTCGAACTTGTCAAACAATTTTATCTTTATGCCCTTGAGATTGAGTAGAATATGGGGAAGATCTTCCAGAACACCATCTATGGTCGAAAACTCATGTAAGACGCCATCTATTCTTACGAATGAGATCGTAGAACCTTGCATAGAAGAGAGCAATGTTCTCCTGAAAGCATTTCCCAGTGTAGTGCCAAAAGATCTCTCAATGGGAGATAACACAAACCTTGCGTATTTGTCATCAGCCTCGACTGTTTTTATCTTATCAGGTATTTGAAATGGTCTCAATTTCATTCCTACCCCCTATAGATGTAAATATTGTGTATAGTATTAACCACAGAGGACAAAAATTTAAAAATTAAATATCAAAATGACAAACCAAAAATCCAAAAGGGCCACGCCTGCCTGCCGCAGGCAGGGATTTCACTGATAAAAAATATTTCAATCTGTGAAAATCTGTGTAATCTGTGGTTATGATTTTTGATTTATCTCTGCGACCTCTGTGGTTTTTTCATATGGTTTTTACAAAGCTACTTAGAATAAAGTTCAACGATAAGTCTCTCCTCTATTTCCTCTGGGACATCATCTCTCCTGGGGAGACTTACAATCTCAATATTTAAAGATTCTTTGTCAAATGTGATCCACTTTGGAGGTGCAACCTTCATAAGTAAAGCATCTTCTATATTTGGAGGTACTTTGGTCTTTCTCAGAGTTATTACATCAGTCACTTTTACCGCATAAGATGGTATATCTACCCTTCTATTGTTCACCATAAAATGGCCATGTGTGACAAGTTGTCTTGCTTCCATTCGTGATCTTGCAAGTCCTGTTCGGTATATAACATTATCAAGACGGAGTTCTAATTCCTTGAGAAGTTCCTCTCCTGTTACTCCCTTCTTCCGTGTAGCTTTTTCAAAATAATTTCTGAATTGGTGCTCTGTCAACCTATACATCCTCTTTACTCTCTGTTTCTCTCTCAGATGTCTTCCGTAATCGGTCTCTTTACGCATAAAACCCTTGCCGAGTTCTCCGGGTCGCTTACGGTTTTTCTCTATAGAGCACTTTGCTGATGAACATCTCTTGCCTTTTAGAAATAACTTCTTACCATCCCTTCTGCATAGTCTACAAACTGGTCCGTGGTATACAGCCATACTATATCCTCCTCTTCTTTGGTGGCCTACAACCATTGTGAGGAATAGGCGTTACATCTCTTATATATGCTATAACAAGCCCTGCCGCTTTGATAGCCCTTACAGCAGAATCCCTACCTGCGCCAGGACCCTTAACCCATACCTCTACATTTCTCATTCCAATGTCTGCAAGTTCTTTTGCAATTTTTTTTGCACAGATACCTGCTGCAAATGGAGTTCCTTTCTTGGACCCTTTGAAACCAATACTCCCAGCACTTGCCCATAAAAGACAGGCCCCTTTCTCATCTGTTATTGTAACAATCGTATTATTAAATGTAGACAATATATGAACTATACCTTTTTCAGGTGCTTTTCGCAGTCTCTTCTTCTTCATTTAACCCCCCCACCGTAATTTCAAAATCCAAATACCCAATTTCCAACAAAATTCCAAAACCCCAATGCTAACTTAAGCACACCTCATTTTTCTGATATTTGACATTTGATATTTTATTGGAAATTTGCAATTGGAAATTAGACATTTATTTTTTATTTCTTTGCTTTTGCCTTCTTTTTAAGTGCGATCTGTGCCTTCCGTGGACCCTTTCTCGTTCTGGCATTTGTCCGAGTTCGTTGACCCCTTACAGGAAGTCCTTTTTTATGTCTGACACCCCTTGCGCAATTTATGTTAATAAGCCTTTTTATGTTCTCCTGGACCTCCCGCCTCAATGCTCCTTCTATTTTATAATCAGATTCTATTACGTTCCTGAGTGCCTCGACCTCCTCATCAGTTAGGTCCTTTATCCTTCTGTCAGGAGATACCTTACTCTTTTGCAGTATATTATGTGATGTAGAAATGCCAATACCGTATATATACGTAAGGGCTATCTCAATCCGTTTATTTGGTGGAAGTTCAACTCCCGAAATCCTCGCCATCCATCCCCCTTAGTAAAATTAAATATCAAAAATCAAAAATCAAAAATCGTGAACCGTAAGTCGTGATCCGGAATCCGTGGTCCATTACCCATAATCTAAAATCAAATATCAAAATTTTAAAATTTACATTTTGATTTTTACATTTAGGTTGCTGAAAGCAACCGCTCATCCCTGTCTCTGCTTATGCTTAGGGTTTTTACACACAACCCTCAAAACACCTTTTCTCTTCACAATCTGACACTTTGCACAAATTTTCTTTATAGACGCTCTTACCTTCATAAATACTCCCGTTACCCCATAATATGCATTAGCCACAGAAAAACATAGTTTGTTAGACTCTAACAAACCAACAAACTAACCAACTCTCAGCTCTTGTGATAATCTTACCTGCGTTTCTACTTAAATCTGTGTAGTATTCTTCCTCTGGAGAGGTCATAAGGCGAAAGTTCCACTACAACCCTATCCCCGGGTAGGATTTTTATGAAGTGTACCCTCATCTTACCAGACACATGAGCAAGCACCTTATGTCCAGTATCAAGGACTACCCTGAACATTCCTCCCTTAAGTGCCTCTTCAACTACACCTTCAACCCTTATACCCTTTTTTTCAGCCATAAACCGGCAAAACCAGAATTGAGTCCTAATTCCTTTCTACCCGTACCTTTTATTCCTTTCACTGCCTGCATTATTCTATCATGCACCTCTTCTATACTACCACTTCCGTCTATCTTGATAAGTTTTTCTCTTTTTCTGTAGTAATTTATCAACGGAGAGGTCTCATTTTCATAGACATCTATTCTCTTTTTTATCGTTTCTTCCGCATCATCTACCCTTGAGGTGAGTTTACTCCCGCATATATCGCAGATATCAGGTGTTTTCGGTGGATTCGATGATAAATTATATACCGTTTTACAATTCGGGCATACCTTCCTTTTACTGATTCTCTGTATAATATCAGGACTCTCCAGATAAAGGTAGAATACATAGTCAGGTTTAATTTTCTCAAGCAAAATTGCCTGTGGAATATTCCTTGGAAACCCCTCCAGAACAAAAGATTGCGGGAGATTCGCCAGCAACATATCTATGATGACCTTATCTGGAACAAGTTCCCCATTTTTTACATATCTTTTTGCCTTACCTCCAAGTTCTGTCTTCATTGCAATCTCGTCACGAATTATATCTCCTGCCGAGATAAACGGTATTCCCAGTTTCTCTGCCACCATCCTCGCCTGAGTGCCCTTACCCGAGCCAGGGGGACCTATAAATAGGACTTTCATTACCCTCTTCTGCCCCTTATTTTTCCCTTTCTTAGGAATCCATCGTAGTGTCTCATCGTAAGTTGCGCCTCTATTTGTCTCATTGTATCGAGTGCAACACCAACAACGATGAGAACAGATGTGCCACCGAAGACGAACGGGGCGTTAAGCTTATGTAGAATTATAGCAGGCACTATCGCTACAAGAGCAAAAAACAGTGCCCCAGGAAAGGTTATTCTGGATATTATCCTGTCTATGTAGTCGGCTGTGCTCTTGCCCGGCCTCACGCCCGGTATAAATCCTCCATATTTTTTCATGTTATCCGCGATATCAATTGGGTTCAAGACAACAGCCGTGTAGAAATAGGCGAAAAATACTATCAGACTTGCATAGACTATATTATACAGCCAGTTCATAGGGGAGAAGAAGACCATAAGGTTTTGTATCCAGTCGCTACCTGAAAAAAATCTTGCTATTGTGGCAGGAAAGGTAAGGACTGCCTGGGCAAATATTATTGGTATTATGCCAGCAGCATTTACATTCAATGGAAGATGGGTAGACCTTCCTCCATATATCTTCCTTCCGATAACCCTTTGTGCATACTGAACGGGAACCCTTCGCTGCCCCTGGGTTATTATGACGACAGCTGCAATTATTCCAATGATTACTATAACCGTAACAACGGCCGCAATGGGGCTCATAGCACCAATGCGTACCATATTGAATGTTGTTATAAAATCTCTCGGAAACCTCGCTATTATACCAATCATTATTATCAATGATATACCATTTCCTATGCCTCTGTCTGTGATAAGTTCTCCAAGCCACATTATAAATAGTGTACCCGTGATCAGTGTGATGATGGAAAGAAGTCTGAAAGACAACCCGGGATTTATAACCACAGGCTCTCCTGAAGGTGCCTGTGCAGATTCAAGAAATATACATACACCGAGTGCCTGTATAGCGGCTATTCCTATAGTGAGATATCGTGTATGCTGATTTATTTTTCTTCTACCCTCTTCTCCCTCTTTCTGTAATTTCTGGTAATACGGCATTGCCGCTCCCAGAAGTTGTAGTATGATAGAGGCGGATATATATGGCATTATTCCCAATCCAAATATTGCACCCGACGAGAGACCGCCTCCCACAAATATATCATACAGTCCAAGTGCAGTTGCTCTGGCACTCTCAAAGAAGCTGGCAAGGGCAGAGGTATTGATACCTGGAAGGGGTATATGCCCTCCCAACCTGTATACCGCAAACATTGCGAGCGTAAACAGAATTTTGTTGCGCAGGTCAGGTATCTTGAATGCATTTCGTAGAGTTCCCAACATAATACAATAATCAGTTATTGAGTCATTAGGTTATTGAATAGCCCTTTTCGATATTCTCCCTCCCCTTGCCTCGATCTTCTCTCTAGCAGATGCAGAAACTTTTATCCCTTCTATAGTAAGTTTTTTTGTAAGTTCACCATCCCCGAGTATCTTCACAGGTTTTTTTTTCTTTATAAGACCTGAAGTACGAAGCAGTTTTTCATTTACCACAGTTCCGTCTTCGAATTTATTCAGTTGCTTTACATTTACCACTTCGTACACTATCGCTGAAGGATTGCGGAATCCTCTCTTTGGCAGCCTTCTGTAGAGTGGAGTTTGACCACCTTCAAACCACGGAGAGATCTTTTTACCCGCTCTTGCTTTCTCTCCCTTATGCCCTCTACCAGATGTTCCACCTACCCCTGAGGATGCTCCTCTGCCTCGTCTCTTTTTTTCCTTTGTATTTATTTTTTTTAAGTTGTGTAACTCCGCCATATATAATCCTTCTAAAAATCTCAAGTATCAAATTACAAACAAGCACCAAGCACCCTGCCTCCCGTCAGGCAGGCAAATTACAAATAACAAATCTCAAGATCCGTATGGACAATATTTAAATCTCAATAACCTAAATTCTAAGCTCTAATTTGGTTTGAACTTAAAAAATAAGTTACTTAATGTGATACTACTTCTTCAACCCTTACAAGATGCCTTACCTTTCTTATCATTCCCCGTATCTGGGGCGTATCGTTATGGATCCTCTCATCATGTGGATGATGAAGCCCGAGCGCGAGCAGGGTGCGCTTCTGATCGGACTTTACTCCTATTTTACTCTTTATCTGTATTACCTTTATCTTATTCATATCCGGATATTCAAGATGAGCAGGAGGAAAGTTCTTTATAATTGTACTCCTCTTATTTTCTCAATCTCTTCTTTGGTTTGCATGGAGAGAAGTCCATAAAGTGTTGCCTTCACAAGATTCTTTGTGGTATTGCTGCCCAGAGACTTTGTAAGAATATTTCTCACCCCGGCAAGCTCTAACACAGCCCTTACGGGTTCACAGGCAATAATGCCTGTTCCAGGGGCAGCGGGTTTCATCAGAAGCTTTGCTCCTCCACACTTGGAAACAATAGAATGCGGTATAGTCCCGTTTATTACCTTGACACTTTTCATACTTCTTTGTGCCTTTTCTGCTCCTTTTCTAACCGCTGCTGAGACTTCATGTGCTTTACCAAAGGCGACTCCTACACGAGATACACCGTCTCCTACAACCACAACGACGGAAAATCTAAAACGTTTTCCTCCTTTTACCACTTTTGATACACGATTTACCTCAACTACCCTTTCCTCAAGTTCTTTTTCTTCCTCCACAATACCCCCGGTAAACAAAATCAAAAATCAAATTTCAAAAATCAAAATTATAGCCACAGATTAAAGCGACTTCAAAAATTCTAAATAACAATTACTAAATCTGCAGAGTCCTGCGGACAATATCTAAATCCCAATTTTTCAAATTCCAAACCAACTGTTCTTGTTTGGAACATTTGAATTTATAACTTAGAATTTGTTTAGAATTTCGGATTTAGAATTTAGGATTTCTAAAATCTCAATCCTCCCTCTTTTGCACCCTCCGCAAGGGCTTTGATTATGCCGTGATACTTATAACCGGAACGATCAAAAACAACACTTTCTATTTTCTGTTTTTTTGCCTTTTTTGCAAGTCTCTTTCCGCATTCCTTTGCTGCTTCCAGCTTGCTCAGATTAGTACCTTTTAATTGAAGTGTGGAAGAACTCACGAGGGTATTTGATGCAATATCATCAATCAACTGCGCATACACATACCTGAGACTTCTATAAACACAAAGTCTCGGTTTTTCCCTCATACCGAATACCTTCTTGCGTATTTTCCTATGTCTTTTTTCTCTTCCTCTCTCCATAAGCCCTTTATAAGTAATGAGTAACAAATAACAACAATCCACCCAACTAACAAACTAACCAACTAACAAACTAACTCTTCACACGCCTTACGCTTTATACCCCGGTTGCGACCGCACGTTTACCCTGCTTGCGCCTCACATACTCGTCCTGGTACCTTATTCCCTTACCTTTGTATGGTTCAGGAGGCTTAAAATTCCTTATTACACTCGCTGTATTACCAACCAATTCTTTATCTATGCCTGTTACCGTTATACGCCGTGGATCAGGAACCGTGATCTTTACCCCATCAGGCGCTTTATAGACAAAGGAATGAGAAAAACCGACAGAGAGCTCAAGCATATCACCTGACATTTTCGCCCTGTATCCCACACCGACTATCTCCAGAACCTTAGTGTATCCTTCACTGACCCCTTTAACCATATTTGCGAGAAGTGCTCGTGTCAATCCATAGTAGGGTTGTAGGGAGCTGGATTTCTTCTTTGGAAGCACAATTATATTACCATTTTTTTTCTGAATATCAAAATCTGGATGGAACTCCCTTGAAAGACAACCCTTTGGGCCACTGACCTTAACTTTAGTGCCTTCTATTTCAAGCTGAACATCATCTGGTATTGGTATAGGTTTCTTTCCTATTTTAGACATAATATCTTAATAAAATACAAAGTACAAAATTATTTCTCCAAAATTTGATTTCCTATGCGCCACTCCACCGCGCATTCCGCATTTCACATTGGACATAACTTATGGCTTACCATAGATAAAAAAGGACTTCTCCTCCAACGCCTTCTTTCTTTGCCATCCTGTCGGAAAGTACGCCCTTTGACGTGGAGAGAATGGCAGTGCCAAGTCCCTCCCTCACCCGTGGCATATTTTTCAGGTTGGCATAAATTCTACGACTCGGTTTGCTAATCCTTTTAAGTCCTTTTATAGCATCCTTCTTGAGGTGTAAAGCAAGTATCTTTTTGGGATGTTTGCCCTTTGTCTCAAATTTCTCCAGGTAACCCTCTTTCAGAAGAATACTGGCGATGTCCTCTAGAATATTGGAAGAGGGCAATTCCAGATAAAACACCTCTCTCCTTAAGGAGTTGCGTATCCTTGCTATCATATCACCTATAATATCATTAGTCATAATATTTCACCAACTTGCCTTTCTAACACCGGGTATTTCACCCCTCAGTGCTAACTCCCTGAAACAAATTCTGCACAGACCAAATTTGGTATAGTATCCCCTTGCCCTGCCACATCTCATGCATCGGTTGTATTTTCTCACCTTGTATTTTGGTTCTCTTTTAGCCTTTACTTTCCAAGATGTCTTCGCCATAACCCCCCTTGCAGTTGAGTAATTAGGTTATAAGGTAATTAGGTAATTAACTGTTTAGTCCCTTAAATGACCCAATGACGCAATGACTCAATATTTATCTCTTAAATGGCATTCCAAGGCTTTTAAATAGTTCAAATGCCTCTTCGTCACTTCTTGCCGTGGTAACGAAGTTTACATCCATCCCAAAGGTAAACTTTACCTTATCGAATTTTATTTCCGGAAATATTGTATGTTCTGTGATGCCCAAGTTATAATTTCCTTTGCCGTCAAAGGAGTCTGGATCTATACCACGGAAATCTCTTATCCTCGGGATTGCAAAGTTAGTAAGCCTATCAAAAAAGTCAAACATCCTCTCACCCCGTAGGGTAGCCTTCAATCCGATAGGTTTTCCCTTGCGAAGTTTAAATGAGGCAACGGACTTTCCTGCTTTTATTACGACTGGTTTCTGTCCTGTGATTATCGCAAGGTCGGAAGAGACAATGTCTATAAGTTTAGGATCCCCTATTGCCTCTCCCAGGCCCACATTAACTACTATTTTTTTGAGCATTGGAACCTCGTATAGATTTTTATACCCGAACCTCTTTATCATAGCAGGCACTACTGTCTTATAATATAGCTCTTTAATTCTTGACATAGTTTACTTATTAGATTCAATCAAAAAGCCATGTCTAATCTATCATCTCCTTGCACTTTTTACATTTCCGTGCCCTCATATCTCCAACTCTGCTTATTGAAATCTTCACCGTATTTCTACACTTCGGACATACAAGCATGACATTTGAGGCACTGATGGGCCCTTCCCTGTGCAATATACCTCCCGGTTCCTCCGCTGAACGCGCCCGCATGTGTTTCTTCTGAAAATTAATCCCTTCAACTATGAGCATCCCTTTTCTTGGGAATACCCTCAACACCTTCCCCGTCTTGCCTTTGTATTCTCCTAAGGTTACTTTTACCGTATCATTCTTTTTTATCTTCATATCTATATCACCTCGGGTGCCATAGAGATTATCTTCATAAAGTTCTTATCTCGTAATTCTCTCGAGACCGGTCCAAACACCCTTGTTCCTATTGGCTCAAGTTGATTATTTATAAGCACACAAGCATTGTCATCAAACCTCACATAACTCCCGTCATTTCTTCTCATCTCCTTTCTCGTGCGAACAATAACTGCCTTCTGAATAGTTCCGCTCTTTATCTGACTCCTAGGAACCGTTTCCTTTATTGCGACCACAATGACATCACCTGACCTTGCATATCTCTTTCTGGAGTATCCAGGCATCCCAATACACATACCGACTTTTGCCCCTGAATTATCTACTATTCCCAATCTTGTTCGTAGTGTGATCATTTCTTTACCTCGACTATCCTGAAGTGTTTCTTTTTTGACAAGGGTCTTGTTTCTTCTATTACAACAGTATCCCCAAGCTTGGTCTTGTTATTCTCATCGTGGCACATTACCTTCATATATTTTCTGACGACCTTGCCCAACAATGGATGTTTCCTTTTAATCTCTACCTTAACAAGACAACTTCTGTCCATCTTATCAGATATAACTTCACCTGAAAACCTTCTTTTCATACGCTATCTCCCTGCCAACTAAAAAGGTATTGAAATCTCACTTTTTATCTCCCGTAATTTCCTTTTCTCTCAGTATTGTCTTTATTCGTGCTATCTCTCTCTTTATCTTTTTGATATCCGAGGGCTTTGGGGTTTCAGCTTGTTTCTTAAACCTTATACTCATGAACTCTTCATGCAGGTCATGTAGCTTTTGCTTTAGCTCGTCAGCAGAAAACTCCCGCAGTTCAAAGGGCTTCACCAAGGCCTCCTTTTCTTATTATAATTTTGGTTTTCACAGGCAGTTTTGAGGCTCCAAGTCTTAAGGCCTCCATTGCCTCTTCCTTGGGTATACCACCAAGTTCAAATAGTATTCTACCCGGTTTTACAACGGCAACCCAGAACTCCGGCGAGCCTTTACCCTTACCCATTCTTGTCTCTGCTGGCTTTTTGGTAACAGGCTTGTCAGGAAATATTCTTATCCACAACTTTCCTGACCTCTTTAGGTATCTGGATATTGCAACTCTGGCTGCCTCTATCTGACGCTGGGTAATCCACGCAGGTTCAAGTGTCTTTAAGGCATAGTTCCCAAAAACAAGCGAATTTCCTCGTGTTGCAATACCCTTTCTTCTGCCCCTGTGTTGCTTTCTGTATTTTACTCTTGATGGTTGTAACATACCTTCACATTAAAATGTAAAATTAGCAAATCAAATTTTTAATTGATAATTTTACATTGCTAATTTTGCAATGAATCAGCGGACTTTTATATTTCTACATTGCCCTTGTATATCCAGACTTTTACCCCGACAACGCCAGAGATAGTTTTTGAAGGTATATAAGAATAATCAAGATCTGCCCTGAGTGTTTGAAGTGGCACCCTGCCCTCTCTATACCATTCGTTCCTGGCAATCTCTGCCCCGCCGAGTCTCCCCTTGCACATTACCTTTATACCCAATGCACCCATACGTATAGCCTGCTGTACAGCCCGTTTCATAGCCCTCCTATGGGACACTCTCTCCTCTATTTGTCTTGCTATGTTCTGAGCAACAATTCTGGCATCTGTCTCAGGCACTTTTACCTCTTCTATATTTATATAAACATCCTTGCTCTTGGTTAAAAATGCAAGTTCATTTTTGAGCCTTTCGACCTCTACTCCTTTCCTGCCTATTATAATTCCAGGTCTTGCACTATATATTGTAATTGTGAGTTTTGCCTCAGTTCGTTCTATCTCTACATCTGATATTGCTGCACGTACGAATCTCTTCTCAATATATTTTCTGATGGTGGCATCTTCTGTAATATACTCCTTGAATTTATTCTTTGTTATCCATCGAGACTTCCAGTTTTTGGTTATACCCAATCTAAAACCATACGGATGTGTCTTTTGTCCCACTAATCCTCCTTATTATTAAATCATGTATTATCAAACCCAACCTGCCTGACGGCAGTCAGGGAGACACTGAAATCACACATTGGTTACAGGTAATCACTAATCGGTAAATTCCAAGGCATATCAGGATATCAGTGGATCAATCCATACGGATCCGTAGGGATAGGCAGAGTATCAGGTTATCAGAAGATCAGGCAGCCTGATGCTCTGATATACTGATACCCCCCGACTGATATTCTGATCTCCCGATATACTCGTCATGTTATGCTTCCTACTGATATTCTGATCGTCGGATACGCTTGTTTTTCCTGACCACTGATGACCGATCACTGATTACCCGATCTGCTGGTTTCCTTCCTACTGATACTCTTTTTCTCACGATCACCGATTACTGCTAACCTCATCGGTAACCACACACTTAAGATGGCTGAATCTCCTGTGTATTATATCTCTTCTTCCCCTTGCTCTCGGATTGAGTCTTTTTAATCTAAAACTCTGTTCTACAATAACAGATTTAATTATAGCATCTTTCTCGCTTATATCCTCCTCTTTTTTTACTTTTAAATTTGCATAAGCAGATTTAATAGCCTTTGCAACCAGATTTGTATGTGTAGAAGGAAGCTGTTGCATTGCAGCAAGCGCCTCTTCCACACTCATGCCACGGAGTGGAGACACAAGCCTCACAAGTTTTTTGGAGGAAATTCTCAGGTATTTCTGATAGGCAAAGCTTTCCATTATGGCTTCCTCCTTGTCTCTTTGGCCTTCTTTCCACCATGCTGTCTAAAAACCTTACTGGGTGCAAATTCTGCTAATTTATGCCCCACCATATTCTCCGTTATATATACAGGGATAAACCTGTTTCCATTGTGAATCTGAATTGTATGCCCAACAAACTCAGGTGTAATTATAGACCTTCTTGCCCATGTCTTTATCGGTTTCTTGTCACCGCTTTTTATCTTCTTTAACAATTTTTCATCTATGTAAGGTCCTTTTTTAAGTGATCTTGCCATTACCCCCCCTAAACTTTGTTATCACTTTCTTCTTTGTAAGATAAACTTATTTGATGGTTTTTTCTTTTTTCTTGTCTTTTTACCCTTTGCTGGAACACCGGTGGGCGACCTTGGGATATGCCCTTTGCTCCTACCTTCTCCTCCGCCCATCGGATGGTCAACGGGGTTCATCGCAGAACCTCTTACCTTGGGTCTTCTACCCAGATGTCTTACTCTACCTGCCTTGCCGATGATAACGGCGCGGTTGTCAGGATTGGATACCTGACCAAGCGTAGCATAACAGTCAAGATGCACAAGTCTTACTTCTCCGGATGAAAGCTTTAAATGCGCATAAGCTCCTTCTTTTGCAAGGATTTTGGCTGATGTACCTGCTGCCCTTACGAGTTTGCCTCCTCTTCCTGGTTCAAGTTCTATATTGTGGATATCCATACCCGGTGGAATATGTTTCAACGGAAGTGCATTTCCGACTTTTACTGGCGCCTCCGGGCCTGATATGACCCTGTCCCCAACAGACAGTCCAACAGGACAGAGGATATATCTCTTCTCGCCGTCTATATAGGAAAGCCTTGCTATTCTTGCGCCTCTATTTGGGTCATACTCAATATGTGTTACCTTTGCTTCTATTCCGTGTTTATTCCTTTTGAAATCAATAATACGTAGAAATCTCTTTGCTCCGCCTCCTCTGTGTCTCACGGTTATCCTGCCCTTTGTATCCCTGCCCGCCTTCGACTTTAGTGGACGAACAAGAGATTTCAAAGGTCTCTCTTTTGAGAGGACGGAGAAGTCCTCAAATGTCGTATGTCTCCTTGAAGGAGTTATCGGTCTTACTTTCTTTACCATAATCTTAAAAAGCTCGGGAAATAGTGAATTACATGCCCTCAAATACAGCTATTGTGTCACCCTCTTTAAGTTTTACAATTGCTTTCTTCTTTTTTGCCTTTCTGCCTGTCCAACGACCAAGTCTTTTTGGCTTACCTATGAGATTGAATGTTCTCACCTTTAGAGGTCTCACCTTAAAGAGCTCCTCAATTGCTTTGCCTATCTCAATTTTGTTCGCATCAGGATGGACCCAGAAGGTGTAACTGTTGGTCTTTGCCTTGAGTTTCAATGCCTTCTCTGTGAGAAGGGGTGATATTATTATATTTCTTGCGTCCTTATCCAAGTCTCTCCTCCAGTGAAAGAAGCCCTTTTAAGGAAAATATTATTGTGTCCGCTGAGAGAACTGCCAATGCGTTCAGGTCACTTGCAGTGATAAAGCTTACCCCGGGAATATTTCTACCAGATTTATACACATTGGTATTGGTCTTTTCCAGAGTAAAGAGTAACTTTGTACTCTCCTTAACACCAAAAGTTTTCAGCATATCATAAAATATCTTTGTCTTTGGATGCTCTATTGTAATCTCATCTATGATGAGGATCTTGCCATTCTTTGCCATAAGTGAAAGAGAAGAGAGGAGTGCAAGTCTCTTCTTCTTTTTAGGCATGTCTATATTGTAGTCTCTCGGTTTTGGGCCAAAGGTTACACCGCCACCTCTCCATATAGGGGACCTTGTTGAACCCGCTCTTGCCATTCCTGTATGTTTCTGACGCCAGGGCTTTCTGCCTCCTCCTCTTACTTCCCCTCGTTTCTTGGCCGATGCAGTTCCCTCTCTTGCGTTTGCCATATATGCCCTTATAACTTCAGAGATGAGGGTCTTGTTTATCTCTTGCTCAAATACAGAAGGGGAAAGCTTTCTCTTTCCTACGATACTGCCATCTTTTGAATACACATTTATTCTCATAATAAAATTAGGTATAAAGCCACAGAAAAACAGGGTGTTTCTGTGGCTGATATTCAAGCAAGTTTAACCTTTTATGACAAGAAAACCACCTTTTATTCCCGGGACAGTTCCCTTAAGATATATAAGATTCTGATCCTCATCTATTTTTACGATGGAGAGGTTCTTCAATGTAACCTTATCTGCTCCAGTCTTCCCTGCCATTTTTTTGCCCTTCCAGACCCTTCCAGGGTCAGCACTGGAACCTATAGACCCCTGGACACGAT
>JAYENM010000340.1:0-7399 GCA_034722095.1 Caldifarciminota bacterium
CACATATTATAAATTTCACCATTATAACAAAAACGAAGGTGGTTATTGCTTTCAATTACTGTCTATTTTTGCATTTCGGGGCATACCCTCTCATTTTTTTCTTCGCCATTTCCTATTCCCCTTAAAGGTGTAGTAAAAATACGCAAATCGTTATTTAGCTACCGTTCGCATTTTTCACCCCCTTACGGAACACTAAAATAAGACATTCAAGATTAATGGGTCAAGAAATATTCAGCAATCTTGCGATTTTCACTATACACCATAAACTCCACTCCCGGAATAAAGCAAAGAGTCACTATCTTCCCTGGTGTCTCGTTTCCCACCTTCCATGACTTACCTTTATAACTTATTGTCCCGTCTTTCCTTATTACTCTTGGATAATGAAGTGAAAAGATAAAATCCAGGTCCATACCATCGGGTACCTTTCTAAAATAGATATCCCCTGTGCTAACAGCTCTCTTCCATCTCTTATCAGGAATCTCACGCGTCTCCTCGTGAGTTCGTCTTGTATTGTAATAATCCAAGACCTCACATAGCACCTCATTACCACCCTCAAGGTCTTTTATCTTCAGCCTTTCGCACAGATACGGTATACGTCTCTGAAGATAATCAAAACTCTTTTCTATTTTACCTTTTGCCTGTGCTTGTTTTATCCCCGTATGTATTAGATTCACTCCAAGCATGGTAAGAACTCTACTGAATTGCACTTTCCCCTCTTCAGTCTTCCGAAAGTCTCTTATATAACCTCCACCGTATCTAATATAGTTAAATATGCTATCGTTATCTACATAATAAGCCACAGGTATTCCGTATTTCAAAACTGTTTCTCTTACCCTCACTATATGGTTCCAACTCGTTTCTATAGGCACTATAACCCCTTCCAATAACTTCCTTGAATAATCATCCTTAGTCAGAATAAGCACTTGTTTGGTAGAGAGGCATGGTATCCAGTTATGAATAGATGTATCGTGTTGAAGGAGCATTCCAGGACCTGCCATCTCAAACCTTCTGTAAACCTTTCTCTTTTTACCTGGTACGGGTTTATAGTACCCAGATTTTATCGCAACTCTTCTTATCGTGTTTCTATGGAGGAAGCAGTTAAATCTCTTATCTACCTCCTCTGATAGAAGGGCAAAGTTGAACTCGCCACGGGAGTGTTCTGCTTCCTCACGAATAAACCTGAACTCATTTAACAAAAACTCCTTAACCGGTAGTGGAAGTGAGATCCCTCTTTTATTGTTATACTTGTATAACCGAAACTCATCTCCCTCTTGCATCCACTGCTCTCTTAGCCTATACAAATGAGACCTATGTATACCAAGCAGACTACATGCCTGCTCTTCTATCAGCTTGTGGGAGTTAAACGCTCTGATGATTTCTACAACTCCCTCCCTTGACATTCTCCTGTGCAGTTGCTTTTTCATAATACCTCCCTAGTTAGGGGTATTTATACACAAGGAAGAATGTCAATAAGCAACAGAGCAACATACTCACTCTTCTATGTCAAACAGCATTTACCTCAATGTCCCATTTTAATGTTCCGAAGATTGAAGCTAACGTCTCATTTTAGCGTTCCGAAATTGTCTCATTTTAAATGTTCCGTAACAGAAAAAATTTTGAATTTATCTACAAAATGTTTCATCCAGCGCTTTGTTCCTCGCCTGGAGTAGGTTCCTGCTAATTAACCCCCATATGTCTCTATGAATTTTCTTATTGAACGGTCGTATGTGCGTTCAATATCGTCAGGGAAGAAACAGGCAGGTAGCTCTCCCATACTCCAATGGTAATCTATACACTCACAGCACTTACCCTTCCTTGGACAGGGCTCGTATGTGCAGTTGCACCTTTGCTTATTTTTCTCTATATTGCACTCCATATTAACTAAAATCAAATATCAAAATGCAAAAATTAAAATCACATATCAAAAATATTGCAGTGGCAAGCCACTGTACTCCAAATTCCATTACTCCGTTGTTCTATTTCGCGACCAGGACAGGCTGTGCAAAAATGCGATTTTCCCATGTTGCGGACAGGAATAAACCTTGTCCCTATAGTGTAGGGATAACCCTTGCTATACGGCTCTGTGAGTGGTTGTCCGCAGGAGAGCTTTTAATGTCGATTGTGATGGAGTTAAGGCGCCTGCCTGTCATACGACCTGTATAGGTCATACGACCCGTATGGGTCATACGACCCGTATAGGCGGTAGGCAGGTAAGCCTTTGGAATTAAGGCGTCAGCCTTTTATTTAAAATCCTTTCCATACGGCCCTACGGCTCGTTCACAGAATCCGTCTCAAGATCCGTATGGATATGGATATGAGATGCTGTGCAACGGATTAACTCCAATCTACCTGTCCATACGGATCCCATACGGGTCGTATGACCGTAGGGATCAGTAGACAGGCTTGCTGCTCCATACGGCCCTGCGGCTCGTATGAGATGCTGTGCAACGGTTATTTTTGCACAACCACAGGAGGTCGCTCCTACCATCACCCCATCACTCTTCACTCTTCTCTATACTCTCTATCTGCCTTCTTGCCGCAATTGCATAATCTGTATCCGGGTAATCTTTCTCTATGGTTCTGTATCCCGCAAGTGCATCCCTCTCGTTCCCCTTCATATTCTGTTCTATCCAGGCAATTGCATAGAGAGCCCTCGGAATATACTCACTCTCTGGGAACTCCTCCAGTACTGTTCTATACTCCTCTAATGCCTTATCTGAATTCTCAAATTCCAAAAGCCATATCTCCGCGAGCCTCATCCTTAAAGCCGCAAAGTCCTTAAGAGTGTCGGATATAGATGTTGTATCTTCTGCAAAACCCACAAGGGTGTCATTTACAGTACCTGCCTGTAGAGTATCTGCCACAAGAATGGTGGTATCAACATAAGCAGTATCGAATTGCAGAGTGTCCTTTGCTTCTAAAACGCCTTGTAGGGTAAGGATTTCCTGTAATGCACTCGCCTTTTTTGTTGCTATTCTCCCAATCTCGGTATTCGGGGCACGCTGTCTGGCATCATCATATGCCCCCAATGCCTGTTGTAAATTTGCTTGTTTTTCATATATCATACCAATATAAAACACACTCTCCTGATCATTAACATCCTGCAGACTGGATATGGCATTTTCGTAATCCCCTTCGGATTCAAAACAGAATGCTATTCTCTTTTTTAACGTCTTTTCTTCTTCTCCATTCTGTGGCTCAATGGACTTATATATCTTCTTCGCCTCTGCAACATCTCCCATCTTGAGATAGATGTTAGCTATCCTCAAAGAGAGGTCAAATTTCTCCTCTTCGATAGGAATAGCCACCTTGTAATAATTAAGTGCGTCTTCGTATCTTCCAAGTGAATCTGTTGCTTCACCAAGTATACGAAGTATACCTACCTTAAATTTTCCCTCTTTAAAAGAGCTAAGGTACAATTCACCCTTCTCTATTGCTCTCTCATAATTACCAAAGGAAAAGTAGAAATGCGTAAGCCAGTAATCTACCTCCTCCTTTACTCTCTTATCCTTGCTTGCTCTTTTGAACCATCTCTTCGCTTCTACCTCATCACCTCTCTCCAAGGCTATCTTACCAAGCATAACCTCTGCCTCCGGGACGAATTCACTCTCAGGATAAAAGTTTAAGAGCTCCTTAAACTTGGTTTCTGCCTGACTTTTATCTCCTTTTATGTAAAAACACTTTCCAGAGAGTGTAAGGGCATCGTCAACCCATCTGGAATCGGGATAGAAGGTAAGAATTTTGGCACATTTCTCTACACACTTATCAAGCAGAGTAACATTCAAAGATTTACCACTCGTCGCTCCCTTATAGCATTCCATAGCGTTATAGTATGTGTTATAACTGTTTATATGTGCACAGGAGGCAAAAAGGAGACAGATGCACAAAGGCACGAGAAAGATATACTTTATTTTTGTATGGATAAACATTTAATTTTGACGTTGCCCCGAAGTGTTGTGATGAAAATTGTTAGATTATATGATGAGTGTAAAAGTTCTTAGTTCTAAACTTGTACTGGAGTATATTGTCTTTATTCTTCATTTCTTTTGCTTGCCCAGTGGAATAGCTATTATTCTGTTGGGGAAACTCTGTGCAATAGGGTATATTCCACGGGGCGGGCCCAAAAGAAACGAAGCTTCGAAGAATGCTGTGCAAAAGAAAAGGGCACCCCGTATGTTTTTCTTAACGGCAGATTGACTGCGATTTATGGCTAATTTCTATAAACTCGCTCCGCTCAGACATATAGAAATCTTAACGCCAAAATCTTGCAATCCGCCTAAAAAACATAATGGGGAATCCAATGAACAAAAAGTTAGAAAATCTGTATCAATGGATTCATTCTGTTTCTACCACGACACTTTGGGACATTCCCTAATTTTTGATATTTGATTTTTGATTTTTAATATTTTTTTAATACGCCATTGCATATACGACAATATTTATTCCCGCTTTGAACGCCTTTTCCCGTATCTCTTTTGGGTCTTTGTGCACATCAGGATCTGCCCAACCATCGGATATATTGCTCTCGTATGTGTAGTAAACTACAAGTCTTTCATTATAAAATAGACCATAGCCCTTCGGTGGCTTGTTGTCATGTTCGTGTATCTTTGGGGGACCCGTAGAAAAATCATAGAAACAGTGATAGATTGCGTGTGAGAACGGTAGTTCCACAAGTTCCAATCCTTTAAAGACTTTCCTCATCTCTCTCCTGAATGCCTCATTCATACCATAATCATCATCTACATAGAGAAATC
This sequence comes from Caldifarciminota bacterium, assembly GCA_034722095.1. GTDB lineage: Bacteria > Hydrothermota > UBA3073 > UBA3073 > UBA3073 > UBA3073. The sequence continues at coordinate 4,755 of JAYENM010000340.1, forward strand.
CTCCCTTAAGAAGATATTCTCTGAGGCACTCAACTTCCACATCGGATAGCTGTATATCTCCATGCCCGGTGAAAAATACGAAAGGATAGGAGAATAAATCTGGGTCATCCAGTGTTATTATGCGCTGGTTCGGGGCAGCATTAATAGTAGTTCTTTTATTTATCTCTCTTGCCAGATTTGGAATGATGGATGGGTCATTATACCAATCACCACCTCTGTATTTGACCCTCGCTATAGTTATATCATAGGAGGAGAATACTGCACAAAGGAGTAAAAACCACATACGAGGAAATATCAAAAATCAAAATGCAAATATCAAAATTGTAACCACAGATTGCATAGATTTTCACAGATAAAAATATTTTTCTATTCAGCGAACTACCTATCTGCCGATAGGCAGGCAAGACCAAAAAATAAATGGTCTTTGGTCTCTTGTCTTTTGTCTATAGTCTTTTTCTCCACTTTGATATTATTTCTGGTACAATCCATTGGCAACTATGTATCCCCTTACACTTTCGGGAATCAGGTATCTTATACTTTTGCCATCTTTTATTCTATTTCTTATCATTGTTGAAGATATATCTATGTTTAATTCAAAGAATTGTGCTTTTCCCCTCAATATTTTATCTATTCTTTCCCTATCAAAACCTGGCCTTGTTACTATAATGAATTTTAACAGGGTAAGAAGGGTTTCGGGTTCTTTCCATTCCCTGAACTCCAGTGCCTGATCAGTTCCCATAATGAGATACAAAGAATCTCCAGGGTTTTTCTCTATAATCTCTCTAATAGTATCTACTGTGTATGAAATTTCCCTGCGCTTGATCTCCAAATCCAGTAATTGGAAATACGGGTTATCTTCTATTGCTATATGAAGCATCCTCATTCTGGCAGCTGGAGAAATCTCAGGTTGTTCTTTATGTGGAGGGATATATGTGGGAATGAATAATATCCTGTCGAGATGAAACTCCTCCCTAACAAGTTCAGCTCCAATCAGGTGAGCGGTATGGAGAGGATTGAATGTCCCGCCGAAAATACCGAGTTTCATAGGTAGTAAATCCTATCTTCCTGTCTTCCCATCTTTCCTTGAAGAGTCATCCACCCAAAACAACTCTCACATCTAAAATGAAATTCCTTGAACTCGCTACCGCATTTTGAACACTTATATACATCACCGGAAATTACCTTTATTAGAATATCCTCCATAACTTCTACTGTCTTTTTATAATCTCCTTCCTTCTTGTAAAGCTCAGCAAGTTGATATGCTATTCTCCCGTCTCTGCTTGTTTCAAATGCTTTTAACAGCGTGTCTATAGCCTTTTCCTTCTCGCCAATTTTATAATACAGATCTGCAAGCCTTCTATGTGCCTCTATATTTCCCGGCATCTCCAAGCAGGATTCGTATATCTCTATCATATCTTGATAACGCTTCTTTTCAAAATAGGCATTTTCAAGTCTACCAAAAGTGATAAATGCGAATTGGGATGCATTCTGGATTATACGCCTCCATAACACTACAGCGCCATCAATATCACCATTGCTGTACTTTATGTCTCCCATATAAAGAAGCGCGGGTACAGATGTTACATCCATCCGAAGTGCAATATTGAGATTCTGGATAGCCTCTCGCATGAATCCTTTTTTAAAGAGAGATCTCCCGTAAGAGGCATATACACAGGCAAGTGTCTTTCTGTCGCCAAGCTTCTTTCTTATTGCTATAGCATCTTTCCACATCTCAGACTGCTCATATACGCCCGCAAGTATATTTAAATAATAACTATCTTTTGGGGAAAGAGTCACCATCTCTTTCAAATAGGGAAGACTCTCTTTAAACTTCCCTACAGCAGACAGGTCATCTATCACGGCCTGAAGTACCCTCTTTTTTGTTTCACTGTCCAGTCTCGGTTTTAAAAGTGATCTATGGATTCTTAACGCCTCCTCAATCATCCCCTTTCTCCTTAGAATATCTCCCAACCTAACATAGGCAGGAATATCGGTGGGGTTAGATGCTACATATCTCCTCAAGTGGGCTTCTTCTTCCTCCCTATTTCTGGCAAGAAGAATATCGGCGTATGTTATTCTGTCTTTACTCTTCCTCTTCAACTTTCCCCTCCTCAAGCGGTAAATTTCTCACGGCAGCGAGCTCTTCCTTCAGATTTTTGATATCTCTCTCTTTATTCCGTATGGCTCTCCTTAATCTAATTTCGCTTATCGCCATTATTACGAATGCAAACACTATACCTACGACGACAGATTCAATTATCACAAGAGAGAGGTTGGTCTCGATTGTTCGACCAAGAAGCGTCAATGTAACTTGTGTTGCATTTTGTGCCAATATCAAGGTCCCAAACACCACAAATATGACAACGATAATACCAACAACAATAAACATATTCCCTCCTGGTATAATATTCATTATACCTGATTACACAGATTTTAACTACACAACACCTTTAGTTTGCTAAGGATTACTCAGATTAAAATATAAATCTCTTTACCTGACAACGTTTATTACCAAAATTAACTAATAATCCTATACGAAGTTTAGAAACTTTTAAATATGAAAGTAATTTATGTATAAAAAAATCTGTGAAATCTCTTTTTAATCTTTCTAATCAGACATCCTGATCTTTATAGGATGTCTTTTT
>JAYENM010000341.1:0-7313 GCA_034722095.1 Caldifarciminota bacterium
ATTGCTATAACGCCCGTCAATAAGGGGAAACCTTCTTTCAGAGTTTTTACAATCTCCTTTTCCACCTTCGGCCTCATTTCAAGTGGCAGAAGATTCACACCTGTTTTTTTCAAACCTGTTATAGCAAGTCCCATTGCTATATCAAACCTACTGGGTAATTCCACGGTTTCTTCAATAAATATGTGCTCGAACGGATTACCGACTTTGCATTCAACCCCCACAGCACTCTCAAAGGCATCCTTTAAACCCGAAATGGCAGCGCCCTCTCCCATAAGAATAACCCCTTCACACTTCACATTTTCACCTTTCAAAAAACCTGTGACCTGCTGAACGACATTGCTATTATTGGTGTCTATTATTTTTGCCACTTTCTTACTGACAGCCTCCTTACCAAAAAGGAGCGGAACTGCCTCATCAACGGGTATTGCATCCTCTCTTGCAATATCCTTCAGGTATATATCAACTCCTCTACTGATATCAATATATTTTTCTAAGATATTATCTCTTATTAATATCACATCAGTTTCATCATCGCTAATACTTACTACAATATAAACTCCCTTCTCAGGAAGAAGTTCGTTTGCACGACACACTTCTTCAATAACGATGGGGATGGGGCTAATCACTACAGGAACAAGACCTATCTCTTGTGCTATTTTAAGAGTAGAGTATATCTTATCGTTCTTTGCCGCTGCTATAAGAACCTTATTAGAACTGCCTTTCAATGGCATAACATCAAAGCAAACATCTTCAATATCATAGGGTATATTTGCCCGCGCAACTTCTTCTTTCTTTTTCAAAAGTTCCTTTTCTTTCAGCTCTGTCTCCACTGTCTTAACAAGAACATTCCTGCCCGATACCATTAAGGCAACCGATTTCGTCTTTATCTTAAGCTCCTGTAAAAATGAAGTAATAATATTGACAAGGATATCTGCGTCCATTATCTCTTCATCCACTATTACATCAAGAAGAAGTTGCTTTATCCCAATTTTCTTCAGTTTATACCCTCCTGCAGTCTCTTCAATTTCAACGAATTTCAGAAACCTGCTCCCGATATCAAGACCAACCATACTCTCTACCGTGTGAAATAGAGGTTTTGTCAGAACTTGTCTTATTTTCATTTTCTTCGTATCTATACTCATTTCTCTCCCAGAAAAAATCAAAAATTAAACAAAGGCACTAAGACACGAAGTCAACTTCGTGCCGTCGGGAGTTACCTCTCATATCCATACGGATCCTGTGGACGAGTCTGCGACCCGATGGTAATCCAGTGGTGTCAGGAGGAACACCAAAGGTCGCCGTAAGGCAACTCCTGACACCACGATTAAATAAGTAATTTCCTTCTTGGTGTCTTTGTGTCTTGGTGGTGAATAATTCCGTAGGGGCGAACTGCTGTTCGCCCGCGGTAACTTGCTTTTAAATTAAAGTTTCTTTCGGTGATAATTAGTGTCGTTCAGTGTTTAATTATCAAGTTGATTATCCTCTCTCCCCAGAGGGCAGCGATAAATGCGCCTGTTGAGAGAAAGGGACCAAATGGCACCCTCTTCTTTCTCATCGGTACACTCACCACTACTCCAACTAATGCGCCAAAAAAGAGTGTCAGAAGTGCACCCAGTGGACCGAGAAATGCGCCTACCATTCCCAAAAGCTTTATATCTCCGCCTCCCATTGCCTCCTGTTTTAAAAGCAGTTTTCCAATAATAGCAACTATCCAGAGTACCCCTACTCCCACTGCAATCCCGACAGCACTTTTTAATACCGATATAGTCCAGAAACTAATGGCAAGTCCCGCAATCATACCCGGCAGTGTAAGAACATCAGGAATCTTGCGGGTATTTAGATCTATGAACGAGACCGCTATAAGTATTGAAAAGAGAACAAGGAGCGAGAGAGTCTTAATGTTGATGCCGAACTGATAGTATGTGAGAAGGAAAAGGAATGCCGTAATCAACTCAATCAGTAAGTACTTGATTGAGATGCGAGACCTGCAGAATCTACATCTGCCTCCAAGAAGGATATAGGACAGGATTGGTACATTGTCATACCATCGTATCCCCTGCCCGCACTGTGGACACACAGAGCGTGACAGCCCTATTGGGAGGAGCTTCCTCGGTAATCTATATATGACTACTCCAAGGAAGCTCCCGAAACAAGCACCCAACAGAAAGAATAACAATCCCATCTCTACCCGTTGCCTGCCTACCGTCAGTGGTTGCAGAAAAAGTTGACTTTTTGAAAGTATGGAGTTAATCCGTGGAGTTAATCCGTAAGGATTTTATATAAAAGGCTGACGCCTTAATTCCAAAGGCTGCTGCCTTAAGTCCAAAATCGAATTTCTGGTGTCAGTTTTTGCACAGCCTGTATCGGTAAACAGACATTCCTTCGCCTCAACTGCCACATACAATTTTCACGCTGCCGGGTGAGACCGTATTCTTATGGTACATACACACTATCGTGTGTTGCTATGACAGTACATGGAGGCGATATATTCGCGACCTCGAACGTAATCGTATATGAGGTGTCAGTATTCTGTGTATAGTTTTTGAAAACAAAAGTTTTTCCATCAAGCGGAAGCCTTATATATGGCTGTTCTGTACTCGGATCAACCAGTACCGCTTTGAGGGTAGCATAGGTAGTAGCGCTATCAGAAGCAGGATAACTACCATGATCAACTTCATACAACCCCAAGGCTTCTCTAACTTGTGTGACATCAGCTATGGCAGCGCCTACTCTTGCCCTGCGTTGTGCTCCTATGAACCTTGGTATTGCGATGGCAGCGAGGATGCCGATGATGACCACTACTACCATCAGCTCTATCAGTGTAAACCCCTTCTGGTTTTTCATCTCTTCCTCCTTTATTTATGATGGTTAAAAAACAAAAAACCTTACCAGGATTCTTCACCTCCCTTCATTGTAAAATCAAAAATCAAATATTAAATATCAAAATTAATGATAAAATCACAAAGACATTAAAATATTCAATTATCAATGCAAAATTAGCAATTGTCAATGGTAATTAGGTAATTAAGTCATTGGGTTATCATCCTGTGGTGTCAGGTCACAGACTCGTCCACAGGATCCGTATGGATATGAGAGTTTTTTTGCACGAATTGAATTCGTGCCTACAATATTAGTGTTCTTTGTGCCTTTGTGGTTAATTCCTTCACCGCACTTTGGAGACTACTTCAAACATCGGTAAATACATAGCAACGAGCATTATACCAACCATTCCTCCCATAAATACAATCATTACTGGTTCTATGATGGATGTGAGCATATCAACGGCTGTATCTACCTCCTCATCGTAGAACACTGATATTTTTTCAAGCATTACAGGAAGTTGTCCACTCTCCTCACCGGTTGAGATCAATTGCGTAACCAGCGGGGGAAAAATGCCACTTTCCTTTAAGGGTCCTACAATAGTCTCGCCTGCAGCTATCCTCTCCGCAGAGGATAGAATTACCTTTTCTATAACCTTATTCCCCGAAGTATTGGCAGTTATAGTGAGTGAATCCACAACCGGAACACCACTGGAGAGTAGTGAACTCATCGTGCTTGTAAATCTGGATATTGCGGTCTTTCTCAGAAGCATACCAAAAATGGGAAGTTTCAAAGTGAACCTGTCAAAGACGAATTGCACCTTTTCATTCTTCTTCAGATATTTCACTCCGATGATGAGCGCAATTATGATAAGTATCAAAAGCCAAAAATAGTTTCTCAGGAAGGAGGATAACCCAAGGACAACCTTCGTTATGCCAGGAAGCTCTGCTCCCATACCTGCAAACATCCCGGCAAAAGTAGGTATTATCACTGCAAGCATAAAAATCAAAACTCCAACTGCAACGATAAAAATAACTGCTGGATACGCCATTGCCCCCTTTATCTTCCTCTGGATAGCGTTTGATTTGTCAAGCCAGTTGGCTATATTCTCCAGAGTATCTCCCAGAAATCCTCCCTCTTCTCCAGCCCGCACCATCGAAACATAGAGTGTGCCAAATACATCTTTTTTCTTATCAAACGCACCATGAAGAGACAAACCACTCTCTACATCATCACCTATTTCCTCTATCATTTTTTGAAACTTCTTGTTCGTGGCTTGCTCTGACAATCCTCTCAAACATTTCACAGCAGGCACACCCGCCTTCAGCATAACCCCAAACTGCCTCGTAAATGTAGCAATATCTTTTGATGAAACCCCGCCAAACATATCTCACTCCAAAAAATCAAAAATTAAATATCAAATAGTAAAATTACATATTAAAATGCAAATATCCAAGACTTCTGGTCTGTTGTCTGTGGTCTGTTGTCTTTCTTTTCCCCGTGGTGTCAGGAGTTGCCTTACGGCGACCTTTGGTGTCCCTCCTGACACAAGTTACCAGGTCATTTATCCTTTAACCTTTTGATCGTCAATTATCGCAAATAGGAAGTCGCTCCTACAATCTACAATCAGTTCTTTGTGCCTTGGTGGTGAATTTCTTACCACAAAGTTCACAAAGAATAAGAGATTTCGTGCCGTCGGGAGTTACCTCTCATATCCATACGGATCCTGTGGACGAGTCTGCGACCCGATGGCAACCTTGTGGTGTCAGGAGGGACACCAAAGGTCGCCGTAAGGCAACTCCTGACACCACAAGTTACATTTTGATATTTGATATGTTTCTATTTTCCCTCCAGTATTCCTGTCAGTTCCTCCGGGTTTAGCGTATGAGAAAGGGCTACAGAGCGCTTAACTCTTCCGCTTTTAACAAGTTTTGCAAGACTCATATTCAAGGTCTGCATACCATATTTTTGACCGGTTTGGATCACACTATATATTTCGTGTTCCCTACTATCTCTTATCATTGCACGCACAGCAGGCGTGGCAATAAGAACCTCAGTTGCAAGTACAAGACCTCCACCCGTAGCCGGTAAGAGTGTCTGGGCAAATATTGCCTCTAAGGTATTTGCAAGCTGTGTTCTTATCTGCCTCTGCTGGGTAGATGGAAATACATCTATTATTCTCTCAATGGAACCCACAGTTGAGTTTGTATGAAGAGTTGAAAGGAGGAGATGCCCTGTCTCTGCCGCTGTAAGCGCAAAACTCATGGTTTCAATATCCCTCATTTCGCCAACTAATATGACATCCGGGTCTTCCCTTAGACAGTACTTTAGAGCGTTCGCGAACGAATTTGTATCCCTTCCGACCTCCCTCTGGTGAACTATGGACTTTCTGTGCTGGAAGACATATTCTATCGGGTCCTCTATTGTTATTATATGACATGCCCTTTCCTCATTTATCCTCTGGACCATAGATGCGAGGCTCGTTGATTTACCCGAACCCGTAGCACCTGTAACGAGCACCAAACCCATTGGTTTTCTGGTAATATCTTCAGTTATATCAGGTAACCCCAACTCCTGGAATGTAGGTATCCTTGAGGAAAGATACCGTATTGCACAAGCTATGTTTCCTTTTTCAATGAATACATTTCCTCTAAACCTTGCCCTATTATCTATTCCGAATGAGAAATCAAGTTCGTGTTCCCGCTCGAATTTCTCTATCCGCTCAGGTGTGAGAAGAGAATATATAAGTTCTTTCGCAAGTTCTGGAGTAAGGCTTGTGGAGTTTGAACTTACCAGTCGTTGATTAATGCGAAATTGAACCGGAAGTCCAACAGTTATATGGAGATCTGTTGCTCTTTTCTCAATCATTTCATCCAGAAGTGAATTTATCTCTATCATTTTTGTCCCCTTATCAACTGGATAACTTCGTCAATCGTTGTTACACCCATTTTTAATTTTTCTATAGCAGATTCCCCAAGCGTAACCATACCCTCTTTTCTCGCAGTATCCCTTATCACATCAAGAGGTTTACTTTCTATTATCATTTCCCTTATTGTAGGTGACACAGATAACACCTCAAAGATACCCTCTCTTCCCTTATATCCTGTATTATTACAGTATGAACAGCCTTTTCCCTTATAGAATGTCGTCTTATCAAAAGTAGAGGGGTCCAGACCCATCCCTTTAAGGACATCCTTTGAAATCTCTACCTTCTCTTTGCACTTTGTACAGATTCTTCTAATTAATCTCTGCGCAATGACCAGTTCCAAGGAGGATGCAATAAGATAGGGCTCAACACCCATATCTTCAAGTCTGGTTATTGCTGAAGGGGCGTCATTTGTATGGAGTGTAGAGAGGACGAGGTGACCTGTAAGGGACGCCCTTATTGCAATATCCGCAGTATCCTTATCCCGTATCTCTCCGACCATTATCACATCTGGATCCTGACGCAGAAATGCCCTCAGGACATTTGCAAATCTAAGACCTATCTTTTCCCGGATGGCAACCTGATTTATGCCCATAAAGTCAAACTCCACAGGATCTTCAACTGTCATAATGTTTATATCGGGGCAGTTGATATAATTGAGAGCAGAATAAAGTGTGGTGGTCTTACCAGAACCGGTTGGTCCTGTTACAAGCAAAAGACCGAAAGGCAGTTTTATCGTTTCAATAAATCTCTTTAATGCCTTCTCGCCCATTCCGAGTTTTTCTATTTCAAGGGGAGTAGCTGCCTTATCAAGAATTCTCACCACAACTTTTTCTCCATAAATCGTCGGAGTAGTTGATACCCTCAGGTCTACTCTCCTGCCCTGATACTTCACCAGTATACGGCCATCCTGTGGAATTCTGTGTTCAGCAAGGTCAAGATCCGCCATCACCTTAACCCTCGATATTATTGCCCTGTGTAGTCTCCAGGGAGGTGATGGTAGTTCGTTGAGTTTACCATCTATACGAATTCGTGTTCTCAAAAATCTGTCGTAGGGTTCAATATGTATATCACTTGCAGACCTGACTATTCCTTCTCTTATTAAACCGTTCACATATCGGACAACAGGCGCCTCTTTGGCCTGAGCGAGTAATTCTGATGCCACAGCCTCATCCCTGTCCGTCTCAATCAATTCCATATCTTTAGCTTGGGTTATATCCTCCATTATGGCGCTAAGATTCCCTCCTTCGCCATATCCATAATAGTAAGCAATGGCTTCACCAAGCGCTTTTTTCGAAGTGGTATACGGTTCGATTTCACAACCTGTTATAAATCTTATGTCGGATAAAAGGTAAGTATCCAATGGGTCAGGCACTACTACATCGAGCACCTTCCCTCTTTTTCTAATGGGTAAGCATCTGTGGGCTATAGCAAAGTCTGCAGGAATAAGATGTATAATATCGCCAGGTATTTCGAGGTCAGATATGTCCACATAGGATGTATCGATTTTTTCTATTTTGTCCATCACACCCCCAATAACAAAACCTGTTCTCCTAAATATTATAAC
>JAYENM010000342.1:0-7282 GCA_034722095.1 Caldifarciminota bacterium
GAGCCGTATAGCCAGGCCTCGATATTCTCCTTTATAGGCTACCCAATAACCTACGCTGCTGCAATGATAAGTTGTTGTAAGCTTTTTATAGGAAACGACTCTGGACCATCACATCTTGCTTCAGCACTTTCCGTTCCTACAATAACGATATTTGGCCCAACCTCATGGGAGAGAGGAAAACCATATGGAGACAAGAATATAATAGTAAAAAGCAATTTGCCCTGTAGCCCCTGTTCATGGCTCGGAGTGGGGATAAAGTGCAAGTCGTTTAAATGCCTAAAAGAGATTAAGGTTGAAGATGTGTACGAGAAGGCGAGGGAGGTGTTAGGCGTCAGGTGATGGGTGAGAGGGTTCAGATTTTAATGTTGTTCACCACTAAGGCACAAAGGCACCAAGTTCTTAGATTACAGATTATAGTATTTTTTACCACAAAGAACACAAAGAACACAAAGATTGAAAGATAAAGGACAAATGCTAATTGCTAATTTTGCATTGATAATTGAAGATTTTGATGACTCTACGACTCTATGACTCTACGACCCTACGACGCAATGACTTAATTACCTATTAACTCAATAACATAATAACCCAATAACTCAACATAAGGAATGCGTATACTTTTCATAGCGACGCCCGATGTGGTGATAGATAAAGGGGGACTTTATACCCAAATAATCAATAGTAAAAAGTATTTGGAAAAACTGGGTGTAGAAGTTGGCCTCTATGATATTTGGCATCCTCTAAAAGAGGGTTATGACCTGATCCATATATTCAGGGCAGATATCTCGCTGTGTGATACAGTAAGAAGATTAAAGCAAAAAGGTATGAAGATTGCAGTGTCACCAGTTTTCGCGTCTACCCATAACCTTTGGACATTGAGAGCAATAAACTTATTAAATGGGTTTCTGAACAACTTTAAAGTATTTACCCTCCATCGTTTTGTTAAGGAGATTATGGAACTTGCAAATATCATACTGCCGAATACCGATGAAGAGGCAAAAGCACTTTCCTATGGATTTGGAATCCCGAAAACAAAGTTCGTAAAGATACCGAACGGAGTGAATGAGAGATTTTACTTCGCAGATCCGAACGAGTTCACAGCTAAATACGGTATGGAAAACTTTATCCTTTATACAGGATGGATAGGCTCGACAAGAAAGAATACCCTAAACCTTGTGAGAGCATTGGAAGGAATAGATAGAAAAGTTGTTTTTATCGGAAAGATAATAGATGAAGGAAATTACACACAAAAGTGCCTTTCACTAATAAAGAAAAATCCTAACATAGAAATCTTGCAACCCTTACCTCATGATTCATCTCTCCTATCGTCTGCATATGCAGCCTGTGATACATTTATACTGCCTTCTAAATTTGAGACCCCGGGGCTTTCTGCGCTCGAAGCTGCTCTTGCAGGCGCAAAAATCGTGATTACCGAAAGAGGCGGAACAAGGGAATATTTGGGTAATATGGCAGAGTATGTAAATCCAGAAAGTATAAGATCTATAAGGAAAGCGATCAGAAGAAGTATTTTAAAAAAGAGAGATAAAAGGTTGAGAGAACATATAAGAGAAAATTTTTTATGGGAAAAGGTAGTAGAGAAGCTGTATAAAACTTACCTTGAGAGACTACTGTGACCAGCGAGATGAGTATATCCCATCGCCGTATGTGAGTATCTTTCTCTGACCTGAGCCATCCCAGTGCATCGTGTAAAGTTCGTATTTTCCACTACGATTGGATATAAATGCAATATGGAGTCCGTCCTTTGACCAGGATGGTTCTTCATTATTTCCCTGAAAGGTAAGGCAAGTTCTTCCCTCCCCGGTTACAAGGATAGTATATATATTCAGTTTCTTCTCTTCATCCATAGCGACATAGGCAATTCTATCTTCCTTCGGAGACCATCTCGGCGATGTGTTATACCATCCCTCGTATGTTAATCTTCTTACCCCAGTGCCGTCGCTTCCCATAATGTAAATCTGTGGGCTACCCGAGCGGTCAGAGACGAAGGCAATCTCTTTGCCTGTTGGCGACCAGGTAGGTGATGTATCTATTGCCCGGTTCACTGTAAGCCTTCTTGCCTTTTTACTCTTTAGGTCTATGACATAAATTTCCGGGTTTCCATCCTTAGAGAGTGAGAGGGCAATCTTTCTACCATCAGGAGAAAAACAGGGAGCGGTATTTAACCCATTCTCATTGGAAAGCAGAATATCTTTTTGTGTTTCTATATCGTATAAATAAAGACAGAGATTGTTCCATTGGTAGGCTGTATATGCAATTTTTCTACCATCGGGTGATGGAGCAAGGGATAGACAGTATTTATATACATTGAGAAAGGTGGAGTTGTATCCATCATAATCTGCCATTGTAATCCTTTTTTTGTCACCGATTTTTGTGAGGAAGAATATCTTCGTTCTGAATATACCATCTTCTCCAATGAGTGTTCTTATTATATCATCCGACGCCATATGACAGGCATATCTTATACCTGAAGATAGGGAATACTTTCCATTCATTATTCTTGTTTTTCTTGGCGTCTCATACACAGTAATGTGCAGTCTCTCTTCGGTCACCTCCCCAGATATATGGGTTACAGCATCCTCTTTTATATCAAAATAGAGTGAGAACCTCAAGTCTTTCTCTATTATCTCCCTTATGGTATCGCAGACAGATTCCATGCCTTGGATAGGCAAAAACTCGTCAATAGTTATACCCAGTTTTCTTCTCTCTCCAACCTCAAGCCTCAGCCAAACATCCTGCGATAAAACGGGTGAGGATATGAAAATTAGTGTAATTACCCTGAGTAATACCTTAATCACAGATACTCCCTATAATAGCGGCGGAGGAATTTATATCAAATATATGTTTAGTTTGTTAGTCTGTTAGAATTTCCTAACCGCCTAACTAACTATCCAACTAACAAACCATTCCCATTATGGTTTATATGCGAACTCAAAGAATACTCCCAACCTGTCCCTGTCATATTCAGGAGGAAGAGGGGGGAGACTTTTAGTGATAGATACTGCCCTTATGATAGACTGGTCAAATAGATAGTTTCCAGATGACTTATGTAGTTTTACCTCTTCTATTTTGCCATCCCTTGTTATGAAAAAGTGGACAACTGCTGATATCGCATTTCCTCTGTAAGGATTTTTCCAATTTCCTCCTATTCTTGAAATAATGGTTGAGAGGTAGTATGAATACTTAAAATTTGCATCGGTCTGTACTTTTCCCACTGCACCCTCTGCCTTGCCCTCGTTTGCCTTTTCAGTTTTCTTCACCTCTTTTTTCTTTTTTTCTGGCTCTTTGGGTTTTTCAATTAGACGGGTAGAAGGGCGGGATACAATCTGCACGCTATACACCTCTCCCACAGGGTATGTTTTATCAACCTTGAGCAGAGAAGGAAGCAGAAATATAATTACGGCACCAATATGAATATAAATTGATATGAAAACTTCTTTCTTCATAATATCTCTCTGACGCAGATTGACGCTGTTACTTGTGTAACTCTTGTAATATCTCCTTTGCCGTAGTCACAAAGGCAAATCCAAAGGTAAGATTGAGTAAACTTGCCGAACAGTGCAGAGTAAAGAATTGACCCCAATTTTACTCTGCGGATTCATATTTCTATCACTTTGCCCACTCCTCCGTCAATGTACTTATCGGGATATAGTGACTTTATCTCTGATTTAAACTGAGTGCAATGAGTGGCACAGACGAATTCCAAATCCCTGATTAAATCGAAATCTCTGAATCCATGCAGACCCCCGATAAGAGCCAAGGGTTTTCCGAACTGCAAGGCTGTATTCAGAATATCCCGAACTCCGGGATGAGAGCATCCCACGACCACAATCAATCCCTTTTTCGTTTTGACAACGAGAGATTGTTCTATACCCTTTATCTCACCTGTTGAGAAAATATTTTCGTGGATTTCGAGGGGTTCTTTTACCTTAATTACTTCTTTGGCGTTATGCGGCTCTGGATATGATGATGGAATGTAAACCTTGACAGGATTTGTTTTAAGGAAATCCGAAAGTCCACCCGTGTGGTCCCAGTGAGCGTGGGAAATAAAAATCTCTTCAATTGTAGCAGGGTCTATATTGAGCCTTTTCATATTGTCAAGGAGTATAAGGCCATTTGCACCAGTATCAAAAAGTATCTTATTATTATATACCTCTATGAGGCAGGAAAAACCCCAATCAGCCCTAAGACCCTCCTTTGCTACCTCGTTATCATAGACAATAGTAATCCTCATCATGGCACCTCCTTGTGCAATTTTTCATCAAAACTTCCATCAGGCAGCATCCAATCTGGATGAGCTTCTCCTTTCTCCTCCAGCTGATAGCGGATACAACTCTCCCAATCCCCTTTACAATATAGTTCAACCCATTCTTTAGCCAACCCTCCCTCTTCGTAGAATCTTTTCATTGGACATACCGGATACCACTTGCAATCGGCAGATAGTACCCTCAGCTTACGGTAGTTTCTTATTATTACTTCCCTTAGGGAAATCCGGTATAGCAGTGTAGCAGGATGCTGCAGGGGAAATACTTTCCTATCACCCGTCCAGAAAAGCCTGCCAAAGACCCCCTGAAACTCTGATTTGGATGGAAGGTAAAGCCCATATTTTTCAAAGATATATCTGGTTGCATAGTAACCCAATGGAACCAGTACCTCTGGATTTATCAGTTCTATCTCCCTGTCCAAGTAGCCACTGCAAATCTCAATTTCATCCTGCTTTGGTTTTCTGTATTTTGGTAGCATACACTTGATCAGGTTCGTCATATAAATCTTTCCTCTTTTAATACTTGCCTCTTTCAATAGTTCATTTAATACTTTTCCCGAGGGACCAACGAACATTCTTCCATCTCTGTCTTCGTTCTCTCCAGGAGCCTGGGCAATTAGCATAAGTCTGGCATTTAAGTTCCCCTCCCCGCAGAGGGCATTTATTCTGGTCTCGGATAATCTGCATTTTTTGCATTTCCTTATTTTTTCATTTAAATCCTCAATCCCCATCGTAATACTCGGTTCCTTGGTTTTTTCTTTATCCATTTTTCCTTTAACCTTGTTACCGAACAGTATAATGTGAAGACCTGAGTCCGAGTACTATGACCCAAATCGCAATTTGTCACCATTAGATAGCTTGGCTCTCTTCTCCTTTCCTTAAGATGACTATATCTCCACCCTTCTGTTTCTTACTTGATAACTTTTCCCGTTGACCTAAATGGATTGAATATTAGCAGGAAATATGAAGGTCATTTTTCTTTCTATTTTGAATTTTCCTTCCGTTTGAACTTTTATCTTTGCGCTCTTCCCGTTAGATTGATAGTCAATTTCAGTGATTAAAAATACTCCCTTCTGATAATCAAGACTTTCTCCGTCGTCTTCATAAACCCGATGTCCAGAATCTCAAAAAAACCTGTTACAACCTCTTTAATTCGTTGATCAGAATAAAAGGAAAAGACCCGACTCTCGTAACTCTCTTCTGGATAAAAATACTTGAATACTTGAGCCTGACCCCTGATTATCTCAAAAGCCACATACTGAGGGCGGATATGGGGCCCATAAACAGATTGTCTTCAAGTTTTGGTATGCTCTCCACAAAGGTTGCCACAAGACTACCGACAAGAACCTGTAAGATGGAGATGTCATAGAAAATCATCACGATGAAACCAGAAAGAAGACAAATACAGAGACAGCCCAATGATCCCTCTAATGTCTTTCCAGGAAATGTCTTCACTCGCGGGAAATTTAACCCAACAAGTTCGGCAACAAGGTCACCCAATGTGAGAAATAAAAGGGATAGACCCCCAATATCCTTGGGAAAAACTAATATAATAAACAGGGCTGATATTAGATAGAGTGTATACCCGGAAAGCATACGTGTAGGCTCACCCTTTTTAAGCACAATCTCAAGGGCTCTTTTTCCATATAACTCAGGACGCACCCTGCGGATAATCTCAAAAATAATGAACAATAAAAGTGCTACAGCAGTGAATCCACCAGCCAATTTTCTGGTATACCCCAGGTATAAGAGCGGGAAAAGTATAGCACCCAGTCTTACTGTTTTCCTGATGAGTTTGATTTTTACTACCTTTCTGCCATGTGCTTCTACTTCTGATTTAATGCTGCCGGCCTTGATTACGGTAATTGCGGATGCGATTATTAAATAGATGGATATAATTGCGGTAAAGATTGTATAAGGGTTAAAACCAGCACGCCAGATGATTAAAGGTGCAAGTGCAGGAAAGCCAGCAAATGCTGTAACATTTACCGATCTCGTAACCCAATAGCAAGCAATCACAAAGAACAAGAAAAACGCAAAGGGTATCGCTGAATCGGGCGTAAGGTAGTTTTTTATTATTATAATAAGCAACCAGATGAGTATTCCATAGGCAGTCGCAGCACCCCGACCGCCTTTAAATCTCAGATAAAAGGGAAAGGTGTGTCCGACTATAGCAGCAAATCCGCTTGCTAAAATGACGACTGTGGGCACTCGTAATAAATGAGCAATGAATATTGCCAGAACACCTTTGAACATATCAAAGAGTAAAGTGGCAATACCATAAGGGGGACCCAGAACCTTAAATGCGTTCATAGCACCCGGATTTCTGCTACCGTGTTCTCTTATATCTATACCACGGACCAACCTGCCCAGAATATATGCCATCAAGATTGTGCCAAGCAGGTAACCTATTATAATCGTGAGGATTGAGGTAAACATTGTGTAAGGTTACAGGTTTCAGGTTGTAGGTTGTAGTCTTTTTTACCACAAAGGGCACAAAGAACACAAAGAGATTATAGATTGTAGTCGGGACGTCGTTGTATCATTGCGTCCCGGCGTCGTTGCGTTAATAACGTAGTGACTTAATAACTCAATTACTCAACAACCCAGTTACCCAATAACCTAATGATTTCTATAAGAGATTTCCCCTTTTATCTTTGTCCTAAACCAAATCTTAACTTGTAGTTATTTTTTACTTAAAATCATTAATTGAAAGTGTTAGTCAGAATAAAAGGAAAAGACCCGACCCTAATTTGATCTTACTTCCTTTCCAGATGTGCCTTGGTAAAGACTTTTTCTGGAATTTTTATGTCAAGTTCAATATCTTCAATGACCAATTCAGTATAGGTATCCCGGCGAAGTTTATTTACCATCTTTACCCTTGTAGGATAATTCCGCTTACCAATCTTTTTGAAATCTATTACTGTCATCTCTTTCAATAGCTTACCACTTTTGGCGTAGAGTTCAACCTTAACTGGAATATAGCTCTCTTTTGCAACC
>JAYENM010000343.1:0-7270 GCA_034722095.1 Caldifarciminota bacterium
CTCCTCTGGAGTGTAAAATTGACCAAGTTTTTTCCGTTCTTCACGGGGTATATATCTCTCATAGAGATTGCCCAAAATGTCTCTATCTACCTGTTTAAAATTGTACGGGTTGAAGGTGAAAAGAACCTTCAAGAGGAGATCGTTATTCGGCATATACCAGTCAAAAATATCCTCACGGAAAAGATGAGGATAGGTCTTTTCCATCACTTTATAGGCATCTTTTACCATCTCATTGTAATTCACCTCAGAAAAACGTGTAAACCCTTTGAATGTTACCCAGTCTTGAATACCACCGTTGGATATTCGCCTCTTTTTAATTATGCCTTTATCCTCACAGATACGCAACAGTAGAATTCGGTTAAAGAAGATGTACATAGTTTCGAGTTGGAACGCCTCGTGTTCACGATTGACCGACGAGATACTCTGCCATTTTTCAAACGATTGCACACACCTCCTGGGAAATTCATATTGTCTGATTTCACTCGGGTATATTGGACGCCCATTTCGTTCTCTGTTTTTTCTTAACTCTTCATATTCTTCATTCTTGGATATGTAGAGTTCAAATTGATTTTTGACATCCATCTTTACCTGTGCCATTAAGTTTATTAACTGCTCTAAAAACTTTGAGAAGTGGGTCTCCTCTGAAATGTCAAACTCGGGTTCCTTATATAATTGCTCAGGGTCTATAACCTGTAATTCTTTCACGAGATATTTCAAGGTGAGTAATCTTTCCCAATCAACAGGGTCAAGACCCTCTGAACCTTTAAGTACAAACTTTTTATATATCTCATCAAACTTCAATAAAACCAATCTGTCTTTGGCTTTTCCACGTCCCCTGTTATGGTAGGCATTGAAAACAATTCCGTTAGTGAGAACCGCAATTTTTGAACCGAGTTCATCCGTGTAGTCAAAAAGTCGTTTTCTGTGTTCCTCAAATTGCCTTTCGTCTGCTCCACTTGATAGAGTTTCAATTACAACAACTGGATTTCCCGTCGGGTCTATTATTTGTATATCTGGCTTGCCTGTTTCAATATTCTCTTCAGGTGCAAAATCTTTCTGTTTATCATATCCAAGCACATCTGTGAAAAATGGTTTTACGATGTTGTCGCGAATTAAAAACTCGTCTCCTCTACTGCGAGTTTCCATATATGAGAGATATTTCTTCCCCTTATACCCAAACCCCTCAAATACAGACATAACTTTGAGGATAAAATCCTTATCGCTTTTCGTTCTAATCTGTTTCATCATTAACAGAAGTTTTGCAATTTCACTAATGCTCCTAATTTATAATAAGAATTTTTGGCTTTTTAATTCATTTCTCACTTCTTACCCAATATCGACAAAAATATTGACACAGGGATGCTAACGATTCCCCTTTTTTGAGCAGTAAACTGCTCAAACTCCCTTGTATTTGAGCAACAGACTGTTCAAATTATACCTTAACTTTTCATTCCATCATATCCTTCAACAGGTCTAAGTAATCCAACAAGAGCCTTGTTAAGAGAAAATTTTTTCTGACTATTTCCTTGCCCTTTCTACCCATCTCTTCTGCCATATCAGGATTTTGCAAAATCCTTACAATCCTGTCTGCAAACCCTTTCGTATCATTAGGTTCAAGCAGAAACCCACTTTCATCGTCTTTTATCTGGAGTGGTATTCCACCTACATTTGAAGCTGCAACAGGTTTGCCTTTCCAAAGTGCCTCAGTTACGGTAAGTCCAAAACCCTCTCTTATCGACTTCTGTATTATGACCGCAGAACTTCGCTGCAATACGTTTACGAGGATATTGTTGTCACTGGTTATAAGCACAATATCTCTATTCTTTATCATACGCCTTGCCTTTCGTTTTACTTTCTCATAAACCATCCAGCCCTCCGGATCATCCATTGCCATATTTCCACATAAGACCAATCTACAATCCACTTTTTCCTTAACGAGTTTAAATATTTCTATAATCCCCACTGGATCTTTCCACTTGTCAAATCTTGATATCTGGATTATGAGCGGTTTATCTCTTGGTATGCAAAACTTTTTGAGATATTTTAAAATAACTTCATCGTCAATTTCCTTATTTTTTGAAGAGAGCGGGTCAATGGCAGGATAGATAATCCTCTGTTCTACCGGTAGATCTTTTCTTTTATATTTTTCACTTGAAATAATAGCTACGTCATACCTAAGGATAAAATTTTTAAGAAAATCCCAGAGTCTTTCATGAGGATTGGATAAATCCACATGACATCGCCAAATCCATGGCTGTCTTTTCCTGTAGAGTTTTATTAGGGGCAGAGGCTGCGGGTCATGTATAATTACACAATCATGATCTACATGGGTATATGTAGAAAAATCTTCGTTAGATTGAATATATAACTGTTTTTTCATTTCAGAGAGATTTATTTGTTCCCCTTGAAGCGCATTGTAAAATTTCTTGGTTATTGCAAAAAAATCAGGATTTCCATGTAGTATTCTCCAGCCCGTATCTATTCCTACATCGTTCATCAGTGGCACAAGAGAGGCCAGCATTTCTGCAACACCTCCACCCTGATAGGTAGAATTGATGTGCAGTATATGCTTCCTGTGGAGCCTTCTTGCCTTCCTGTATATCAGGGATATAACTTCATCTCCCACAATCCCCCTATAATCTTCCAAACTTCGCCCCATTTTACACCCCCTATTTAATACGAGGCTATTTAGCATTTGTAAATACCTATCAATTAAGGTTCTATAAGCATCCAAAAAATGCTATCACCCCCTCCAAAATTTCAAATCCCAAGCACTAAATCCTAAACAATACCTAAATCACAAATTCCAATTCCTCAAAAAATTTTCTCTGCAAGACATACTATGCCTATAACAGACGGGAGAGCCTTGTCTACCCTTTGTTTGAGATTTGAACATTAGAATTTGGAATTTGTTTAGGATTTAGAATTTCTCATAATCTACTTATTTCTAAACATCCTCTAATACCAATCTCCCGGATATGACTGTAATCGGTGATCAGTCTTCGGTGAACGGCTCGACTGAGTCCTTCGGCAGTGAGCAGTGCGGTGAACTCACTGCTGAACCGCTCAGGGCCGAACTGCTCGCCGAAGTCTCAGCCGAACCGTTATCGGTAATCGGTGTCTCAGAAAATTATCTGTTACTGATTACTGGTTACCGGTTACTGATTACTAACTCTTACCGATTGTCATTTGACATTTTTTGGAAATTTGTCATTGCTTCACTGCTCCTCTTGTAAGTCCCTGAATGATGCGTCTCTGGAAAAATAAGGCTATCAGGATAACAGGGACGGAAGAGATTGCCGAAGCCGCCATTATATATCCCCAGGGCAGTTCACCATGAAGACCTTGGAAAAGGGCGATACCAACCGGAACAGTTCTCGCTTTAAAATCCGTTGTCAGCATAAGAGCAAAGAGAAATTCATTGAAAGAAAACATAAAAAGCAGCAAAATTGCCGAGAGAAATCCAGGTAGGGTAATTGGCAAAATCACCCTAAAAAGTGTTTGGACCCTGTTTGCACCATCTACCAGTGCAGCCTCGTCTATCTCTTTAGGTATCTGGGAAAAGTAACTCAGAAGTATCCAGAAAGCAAGAGGTAAACTAAAGGCAATGTAAGGAAAAATCAGGGCATTGTATGTATTTATCCAGCCGATATTGCTCATAAACTTATAAAGATAACCCACAACACTAATTTGTGGAAACATTGATAGTGCGAGAACAGATAGAACAATTACCACCTTTCCTGGAAAACTGAGCCTTGAGACAGCATAAGCAGCAAGAGCACCAATCAGTGCACTGAAAATAGCCACAATTCCTGAAACAAGCAGACTGTTTTTTAGGTAATCAAGAAAATGAAGGTTTTCCAATCTTAAAATATCCAGGTAATTTTTTATCGTAAATCCGTAATTTCCTCTTATAAGGAAATCAGGGGTTTCACTAAAGGAGATTGCTATCATCCATACGAATGGTACCAGACAGAAGACCAAAACAAAAATTATGCCCAAAGTGAGCAAAATCCTTTTAATTCTTTCCTCTTTCATAATAATGATACCGGAGTTAATCCGTTGCACAGCATCCGTATGGAAAGGATTTTAAAAGGCTAACGCCTTAACTCCAATCTGCACTATAGAGCTGCCTCTCTAAACCTTCCTGCCCTTATATATAAAAAGGCAACGGTAAATGCTATGAAAAAAAGAAAAATTGATACGGTAGAGCCATAGCCGAAATCACCCAGTAAAAAATATTTGTAACTGTAAAGAGAAATAGAGGTTGTAAAGCCTCCGGGGCCACCTCCCGTGATTACATAGATAATATCAAAGACCCTGAGGGCGTCTATTGTTCTAAAGATTAAAGCAACAATGACAACAGGCTTAATTACTGGTAAAGTGACCTTAAAAAATCTCTGAAAGAGATTGGCACCGTCAATTTTTGCCTGTTCATATAGACCTTGCGGAACAGATTGCAAACCTGCCAAAAGTATAATAGCAACAAAAGGGGTCGTTCTCCAAGAATCTGCCAATACAAGTGAGAGAAAGGCGCCTCCCGAACTTCCGAGCCAGTTCACGGATAAACCAGAAGTTCCTCTCAATACATAATTGGCAAGTCCATAGTCATACCTATAAATCAGTTGCCAGATTCTTGCACCAATAACAGATGGAATTGCCCATGGAAGGAGAGCAATTCCCCTCATAATACCTCTAAAGCGAAAACTTTCGTTCAATACAAGTGCGATAATAGTTCCTGCAACCATTTCGAGTGTCACTGAAGCAAAAGAAAAGATAAGAGTGAAACCTGCAGATTGCCAGAATTGGAAATCTTTAAATAACCGAAAATAGTTTCCCAATCCTGTAAACTTTCTGGGTAGGAAAGAGACATCCTGCCACAGGCTAATCCAGAAACTACCAATGACAGGCAATAACATAAGAAGCAGGACAAAAATACCAAGAGGCAAAATAAAAAAGAATGCCTCCCTAATCTCTCTATTCATGATACCTCTCTACAATTTTTTCTATCCCTCTTTGTGCCTCTTTCAAGGCTTCATTCGGTTCTATTTTTCCTGATATTGCAGCATTTACATATCTCTGTAACAGTTCAGAAACTTGAGTATAGTAAGGGGAATTTGGTCTTGCCACAGTGGACTCAAACGCCTTTTTCAACACCTCCATATGTGGCATTTTTTCTTTTACTTCGGGGTCGTCATAGATGTCTATCCTCGCTGGGTTCCAGCTTAAATTCAGACAAAGTTTCTTCTGTACCTTATAAGAGAGTATAAACTTTACGAGCTCCCATGCCTCATCTTTTTTGTCGGAGTACCGTGATATTCCAATATGCCAACCGCCAAGGCTAGCTGCATGCCTTCCATTATCGAATTTTGGCAAGAGTGTAATCCCTATTTTCCCTCTTACAGGTGAACCCTGGCTATTGTGTAGTTTCCATGCGTAGGGCCAGTTTCTTTCAAAAAGGGCATTGCCATTTTCAAAAAATGTTCTTACTTCCTCTTCTCTCATCTCCGTAAATGTGTTTGGGGGCGAAATCTGATATTTGTGTATTAAATTTCTCATAAATTGAAGAGCCTGGATATTTTCCTTAGAGTATACCGTGATACTCCCTGTTTCGCTAATTATACTTCCCCCATTAGAAGCAATAAATTCGATAAAATTGCATACAAGCCCCTCGTATTGTGCTCCTTGCCAAACAAATCCAAAAAAGCCGGGATTATTCTTTCTTTCCTTGCCTTGAATCTCTTCCGCACATTGTAGAAGATCATCCCATGTTTCTGGGATTGAGCAGCCATATTTTTTAAGAAGGTCTTTTCTGAAATATAGAAGTCCACAATCTATATAGACAGGCATAGATATAATTTCTCCTTTGTATATATCTACCTGATGAACAACCGAACCAAACAATCGTGCCATATCAAAGCTGTCTTTTTTGACATAGGAATCCATGGGTAAAAGCCAACCAGAAGCAGCAAATTGTGCAATCCATGCAACATCCATTAAAAAGAGGTCCGGATCCTTTTCCTTCGCATTCAGTGGTGTCACCAAACTCTGCCTTCTTATATCTGTATCCGTCGGTTGTCTTAATAATTTGACTCTAATGTGGTTTTTGTCTTCAAACTCCCCTATAAGTTTTTCCCAGTAATCTACCTCGTTGGGAGCTCCTCCAACTGCAAAAGTCAGAGGTGACTCTTTTTTACTACAACCTGAGAAAAAGCCAAGGGAAATAAGAACTAATAAAAATAATCGCTTCATCATTGTGCACCTCCCATCTTTTTTATTAATCTCCTAACATCCATATATGAATCAAGGTTGAACTTTGCTCTTGAAATACCAAAGCCCACTTTAATTGAATAAGCCCACTCAGGCAGAACCTCAAAGATATCTTCATCCGTCCAATCATCACCTATCGCTAATATAAAGTCCCATTTATACTTCGAAATCCAGTGTAACGCAGCCAAACCTTTATTTACACCAACATTTTTGATCTCAATTACTTTACTTCCCTCTAAAACCCCCAGGTTAAGATTGGCAGTAAGGTGTTCAAGATCGTCTTTTAATTCACCAACCCTCACGGAAGCTAATTCAGGATCTGCCTTACGGTAGTGCCAGACGAGGGAAAATTCCTTTTCTTCAAGAAAGGCACCAGGAGTTCTATCCACATATGACCCAAGAATAGGTCGTATTTCTTCCTTCCAATCATTTCTCAAAGGCTCTATCATCTCCCATGTACTATCCTTTTCTTTAATCCACACCCCGTGTTCGGCACTTAATGACAAGTTGAGATCGTCAAACCATTTATCTAAAGTTTCTCTGTCTCGTCCGCTTATAATTACTACTTCATTTTTAGATTCCCCAGTAAGTACTTCAAGAAGCCTTAAAAGATCTTTGTCAGGCTTTGCTTTCGCAGGTTTTTCTGTGAAAGGAATAATCGTTCCGTCATAATCCAATAATAGCAGTCGCTTATTACTTCGATGATAATCATCAATTAACTTCTCTTCCATTGTTTGTGTAAGTCTCTTTGCAGAGAGTTCCTGCTGAAATTTTTTGATATGGATCAACTTATCCATAAAATCTCTCGCCCATTGGATTACATTATAACGCTTAAGTCTCTTTTGCATAATAATGTTACAAGAAATTTGTTCGCTCTCTGACATCTTCAAAGCCTCTATTAACGCCTGTGAAACCTCCCGTTTATTGTTTGGATTCACAATGAGAGCCTCGCCAAGCTCTTTTGCTGCCCCAGTCATTTCGCTAAGGATTAAAACACCTC